>NZ_CAWPRX010000209.1:0-37531 GCF_963890365.1 Tychonema sp. LEGE 07196
GGGTTGGGGTGGGGTAAAAAACTTTACGACTCCTGCAAGGATTGCTATAGCGATCGACCCGCAGCCCGCGCCCTACAAAAACTCTTGCATAATTCCTATTTTCTATTGCATAATTCCTTGAACCCTCGCTAGTTGCCACCTTTCTTCCGTTAAAATAGCGCGATGTTTAGTAAAAAATTAAGATTCATTTAAACTTTGATACAGACAAAAACGATATACAATTCAATTGTTTGTGACAAAAATAGGGAATAAAAATAGCAAATATGACCGATCGCAAAATACGATCGATCGCACTTCCCAAACAATTTTTTCCAAACAACCAAAACTCAGGAGTCAACAGCCGATGACGTTAAAAACCACCGAAAGCGCAAAATTAAAATCGCTTTCCGACTCAGAACTACATAAAATTAACGCCTACTGGCGGGCCGCAAATTATCTATCCGTCGGACAAATCTATCTTCTCGACAACCCGCTACTCAAAGAACAACTCAAACTCGAACACGTCAAACCCAGACTCCTCGGACATTGGGGGACAACTCCAGGCCTCAACTTCATCTACGTTCACCTCAACCGCATCATCAAAGCCCAAGACATCAACGCCATCTACATCGCAGGCCCCGGACACGGCGGGCCCGGCTTGGTGGCCAACACCTATCTCGAAGGCACCTATAGCGAATATTACTCGAACATTTCTGAAGACGAAGAAGGGATGAAACGGCTGTTCAAACAGTTCTCGTTTCCCGGCGGTATCCCCAGCCACGTCGCCCCCGAAACTCCCGGTTCGATTCACGAAGGCGGCGAACTCGGCTACGCCCTCGTCCACGCCTACGGGGCGGCCTTCGATAACCCAGATTTAATCGTGGCGGCTGTTGTCGGCGACGGGGAAGCGGAAACCGGCCCGCTGGCTGCTAGCTGGCATTCTAACAAGTTTCTCAACCCGGTTCGCGACGGGGCTGTGTTGCCGATTTTGCACCTCAACGGCTACAAAATTGCCAATCCGACGGTGTTGGCCCGCATTCCGCAGGAGGAATTGGAAAGTTTGATGGTTGGTTACGGCTACAAACCTTATTGGGTGGAAGGTTCAGACCCGGAAACGATGCACCAGTTGATGGCTGCAACTATGGATGCGGCGATCGGTGAAATTAAGGCGATTCAGGAAAAAGCCCGGACTGAAGGCTATTTGGGCCGCCCGCAGTGGCCGATGATTGTGATGAAAACTCCTAAAGGCTGGACTGGGCCCAAGGAGGTTGACGGTAAGAAAACAGAGGATTATTGGCGATCGCACCAAGTCCCGCTAGCGGAAATGGCTTCTAAGCCGGGACACGTCCAACTCCTGGAAGATTGGATGAAAAGCTACAAGCCCGAAGAACTCTTTGACGACAAGGGTAAATTGATTGCAGAATTGGCGGAACTTGCACCCAAGGGCGATCGGCGGATGGGGGCAAATCCCCACGCTAACGGCGGCAAGCTGCTGCGAGACTTAAAAATGCCAAATTTTGCAGACTACGCCGTAGACGTGCAAAAACCAGGGGCTGTGATTGCAGAAGCAACCCGCGTTACCGGCCGCTTCCTGCGAGACGTGATGAAACTCAATCAGGAAAACGCGAATTTCCGAGTTGTCGGGCCCGACGAGACGGCCTCAAATCGCCTCGATCCGGTGTTTGAAGTGACGAGTCGGGAGTGGATGGCCAAAACTTTGCCGGAAGATGACCACCTCTTCACCCCCGACGGCCGCGTGATGGAAGTCCTCAGCGAACATCTTTGTCAGGGATGGCTGGAAGGCTATTTGCTAACAGGAAGGCACGGATTTTTCTCTTGCTACGAGGCGTTTATTCACATCATTGATTCGATGTTCAACCAACACGCTAAATGGTTGAAAACTACTCGCGATATTCCTTGGCGCAGACCGATCGCCTCTTTGAATTATTTGCTAACATCTCACGTTTGGCGGCAAGATCACAACGGTTTTTCTCACCAAGATCCGGGTTTTATCGACCACGTAATTAACAAGAAAGCGGAAGTGGTGCGGATTTATTTGCCGCCTGATGCGAACACTTTGCTGTCAGTAACTGACCACTGTCTCCGCAGCCGCAATTACGTTAATGTGATTGTTGCAGGGAAGCAGCCGGCTTTGCAGTATTTGGATATGGATGCTGCGATTAAACACTGTACGACTGGCCTCGGTATTTGGGAGTGGGCTAGCAACGATCGAGGTGGCGAACCGGATGTGGTGATGGCTTGCGCGGGCGATGTTCCGACGCTGGAAACTTTGGCGGCTGTTGACATTCTGCGCCGAGATTATCCTGAGTTAAAAGTGCGGGTGGTAAATGTGGTGGATTTGATGACGCTGCAGCCTACTAGCGAACATCCGCACGGTTTGTCCGATCGCGATTTTGATGCTTTGTTCACGAAGGATAAGCCTGTGATTTTTGCTTTTCACGGCTATCCTTGGCTGATTCACCGCTTGACTTACCGCCGAACCAATCACCCGAACATTCACGTTCGGGGTTACAAGGAAGAGGGTACGACTACTACGCCGTTTGATATGGTGGTGATGAACGATCTCGATCGATTCCACTTGGTTGGTGATGTACTCGATCGGGTTCCAAAACTAAGTTATGCAGCAGCTTACGGCAAGCAAGCCATCCGCGACAAGCTGATCGAGCACAGGCAGTATATCACCAAATACGGCGACGATATGCCGGAAATTCGGAATTGGAAGTGGCCTCACGGGGGCGCGGCTGCATCGGATGCGCCGAAGGAAACGAAAGATCCGGAGGTGGGAGAACAGGGCGTGCGATCGGGCGCACCTGGGTAAGAGGTTTGTAGTCAGGACTTTAGTCTTTCTTCAGTTAGATTGAGGCGGACTAAAGTCCTCACTACGAACCAGGTTTGTAGTGAGGACTTTAGTCCTTCCATTTTTTTCCTAAGTCCTGTTAGAATGAATCATATTAATTCCGGTTGGATCGGAATTATTTAACCGCAGAAAACGCAGAGAACACAGAGGAAGATTAGAGAGAGATATAGGAAAAGTTGGGATTATTATTGATCGTGAGTTTTTTAAAGTCTTTTGCTAAGCTGATAAAATTCAAATACAATCAATATCAAATCCGTAAGTATCAGAATTATTCATCTCTCTCTTCTCTAACTCTGCGCCCTCTGCGCCCTCTGTGGTTAATAAAAAAAATCCTGTTCACCAATGAAATAAAATATCTATATGAGCTTAAAAATTTACTTTCTGCGACACGGTGAAACGACTTACAGCAAGACTGGTGGCTACTGCGGCGACCTCGACGCAGAATTAACACCGGAAGGTTCTATGATGGCCGAACAATTTGCTGCAACTTATGCAAAATTGCCTTGGAATGCTGTTTATGTCAGCCCCATGAAACGCACAATTGCTACGGCTAAACCTCTGTGCGATGCTGTGGGAATTGAAATGCAACTGCGCGATGGATTGAAGGAAATTAGGTACGGCAAATGGGAGGGTGAAACAGTTGAATCGGTTCGTGAAAAATATGCTGATGATTACATTAATTGGTTGACGGAACCGGCTTGGAATCCACCGACTGAGGGGGAAACTTCCGTGCAAATTGCTAGCCGATCGTCCTTAGTTATCGCAGAAATTCAGGAAAAGTACAAAGATGGTAATGTTTTGGTGGTTTCCCACAAGGCGACTATTCGGATTATTCTGTGCAGTTTGTTGGGAATCGATCTGGGAAGTTACCGCAATCGCATTGCCGCTTTAGCAGCTTCTGTTAGTGTTGTCAAGTTTGATGTGCGCGGGCCGATGCTGGAGGTTTTGGGCGATCGATCGTACATGGATGAAACTCTCCGCAATTTGCCCGGTACTTGACATTGGCGGTAAGGTGCGGGGGCGCACCCTACATTCTTCAACTAAAGTGCGCCCAAGTAAGACAATCCTAGAATCGTACCTGTTCCCAGAATATGACCGAAGCAGAGACTTCCGATAAGCGCACCCAAGCTCAAACCGCCCACCAGATTCGCGGAGGGCGCGGCTGGGCCTGTGTGAGGATTTTTGATGGTTAAGCTGCCGAAAGCAATGGCTGCAACATTGCAAATAATCATAATTAAACCGATTTCGGGGCTCCACTCTACGGTTCTGGCCGTAACGGTTAGTAAAATTGTTGTCAGCATGGCGATCGACTCCTTAATTTTTAGTCCATGAAAATCAGATGATGAAGATATATCAAACAACAGCAACCCGTGGCTACATCTTGAATTAATTTTTAATAATTTGACATATTCCTTAACAGAGTGATAGTTAGTGAATAGCTAACAATTAATACGCAGCCAGAAACCGGGTTTTTTAAGAAAATGGTTCCAACGAGCAGAAAACGTAAAAACCCGGTTTCTGAGGTCGGAGTGCGTAAGCCCCCAATTCCCAATGCCCAATTCCCAATCCCCAATTCCCATGAAAATCCTAGTTTTAAATGCAGGTTCTAGCAGTCACAAAAGCTGCTTGTACGAACTAAATGACCGGCTTCCCGATCGCGCGCCGCAACCTCTCTGGGAAGCGCAAATAGACTGGACTCACCGCGAAAATGCCGGGGAGTTGCAAGTCAAAACTGCTGCGGGCAATACGCTTGTGGAAGAATTCGCTTCAGATTCTCGCTCCCAGGCCATTGCTCGGATGCTGGAGACTCTGTGGCAGGGAAAAACTCAAGTTATTAATAGTTTAAAGGACATTGATATTGTCGGTCATCGCGTCGTTCACGGCGGGCGAAAATATCAGCAAAGCACGCTGATTTCGCCGGAAGTCAAAGAGGAAATTTCTCGTTTGGCTGAGTTTGCTCCTGTCCACAATCCGGTTAATTTGGAAGGCATCGAAGCAATTGAAAAAATACTGGGAAATGTGCCGCAAGTTGCTGTTTTTGATACGGCTTTTCACGCTCAATTGCCGCCCGCTGCGTTTGTTTATCCTGGGCCCTACGAATGGCTGGAAGAGGGGATTCGCCGCTACGGTTTTCACGGCATTAGCCATCAATATTGCACTCGCAGGGCGGCTGAAATTCTTAACCGCGATTCTGGCGATTTGCGGCTGATTAGCTGTCATTTGGGCAACGGATGCTCTCTGGCGGCGGTTCGCGGTGGCCGGAGTGTTGACACTACGATGGGTTTTACTCCTTTGGATGGTTTGATGATGGGAAGTCGATCGGGGGCGATCGATCCTGGGATCGTAATTCATCTGTTAAGGCGATCGCACTTTACTGCTGAGGAACTAGATAATATTTTGAACCGAAATTCTGGTTTGAAGGGGATTTCCGGGGTTTCTAGCGATATGCGGCAAATTTTGGCAGCGATTAAAGATGGTAATTCTCGGGCTCAACTTGCTTTGGATATTTACGTGCACCGTTTGCGCGCCGGAATTGGGGCGATGCTGGCGAGTTTGGGCGGGTTGGATGCTTTGATTTTTACTGCGGGTGTTGGGGAAAATTCGGCGGTTGTGCGGGCTGCGGCTTGTGAAGTTTTTGGATTTATCGGGTTAAAATTGGATGGGGAGAAAAATTTAAATTCGCCAGTGGATGACGATATTGCGGCGGTTGATTCAGCGGTGCGGGTTTTGGTGATTCACACTCAGGAAGATTGGGAAATTGCGCGGGAATGTTGGGATATTTCTCGCGGATGATTCGGTTAAGCGATCGCCCTTTGAGGCAACTCGAACACGAGGGACCTCTTTTCTGGTGGGTAATAAATACACAGCGGGCGATCGCGACTTGGAGCTCAACATCCCGATCGAGGATTTCATTCTTCAGTTGACTCTAATTTAGAGTTGCAGCGTTTCCAATAAATTTTAGCCGCGCGATCGCCCTGATTCTGCCGCCAACACTCGGAAAACAGCCGCGCCGCTTCCAATAACTTCCCTTCCGAGTAAAGCGCCCTAGCTTCTGCGAACAATTCCTGCGTAGCTAACTTGCCCTCTTTAATTGCTGGCGGATCGCAATCAAACACCTCATAAACCGTCACCGCTTCCGATTTTCCCTTAACTTTTACCGTATCTAGCGTGCGGATTGCGTACTGAGATGGATTTTTCAGGCGCGAATAAGTTGGCTGGGTAATTAATAGCGACACCCCATAATTTTTTGTCAAACTTTCCACGCGAGAAGCTAAATTCACCGCATCGCTGATTACTGTCCCGTCCATGCGATTTGGTCCTCCCACAGTTCCCAGCATCAAAGAACCCGTATTAATCCCAATCCCAATCTGAATCGGCGCACAGCCTGAATTAGCGCGGTGTTGATTGTATTCAACGAGACGGTGCAGCATCGCAATTCCCGCTTTCACCGCATTATCCGCCTCACCGCTAAACAGCGCCATAATCGCATCGCCAATATATTTATCAATAAACCCCTTATTTTCATTAATCACGGGTTCCATGCGACTGAGATAAGAATTGATAAATTTGAAATTATCCTCCGGTGTCATAGTTTCCGAAAGTGTGGTGAAGTCGCGAATATCTGAAAACAACACAGACATTTCTAACTGCACTTGGTCGCCCAATTCCACATCAATAATGCTTGATTTATTTAGAAACTGGAGGAATTGATAGGGGACAAATCGCTCGTAAGCTTTGTTGAGTTGAGCCAGCCTGCTTTCATTTTCGCGTACTTCTGTATAAAGTTTAGAATTTTGAATAGAAATAGCTGCTTGTCCAGATAACACTTTTAATAATTCCACTCTTTCTGGCGTAAAAGCTCCTGCTGTCAGATTGTTTTCTAGGTAAACAATACTGACGATTTGAGATCGATCGATCAGCGGCACGCATAAAATTGATTTTGGCTGATGCTTTTGGATGTAGGGGTCGTTAGTAAATTGTCCCGATCGCACAGCATCATCTAGTACCACACTTTCTTGAGTGCGGGACACATAATTGACAATCGCAGAGGAAAGTTCTTGACAATTATCAACAGGGATTGAGTGCAGCACGGTGACTTGTTCGTCATCGATTGCCCCTTCCGCTTCAATTAACAGCTTTTCCTGGCTTGACAAAATCAGATAGCCTCTTTGCGCCCCTGCATTTTCCATCAAAATTTTCATCAAGCTAGACAGTAGTTTATCCAACAATATTTCTCCAGAAATCGCCTGATAAGCCTTCACGACGGCGGCAATATCTAGGCGGTCGCCAGAACCCGTAGTTGTCATTGCTACGGTAGTTTGAGTATTTTTACTGCCCGGTTTACTTACAATAAATAATTGGGGATATCGCATTTCTAAATCCGTTACCTTAGCTGCTGCTCCCCATTCAACATAACAATAGTACGCCTCAAAGATGTAGGATCGAGCAATTTTTGTTTTGCCCCATTCGCCGTAGAATTTGGCTGCAAGTTCGTTTGCCAGGGCTTCGTCATTCACATATTTGTTTTCTTTGGCTCCAGAAATTGCGCGATCGTACATTTCAATTGCCTCGGCTTTATTGCCCAACACCCGTTGCCGTTCTGCTTCAACTAAGTGCCATTTATGCAGATAATTCATCGGAGCATTTTTCGCCCACTGTTGCAGCGTGCTTTGATGGGTTTCCACTAAGCCAAGAATTTCAGTTTGCTTCGTTTCTGGCTGTGCCCGAAAAAGTGCCAGGTGCGTCAGGGCAGCATAAAAATGAAAAATTGGCACAAAAGTCGAACCCGATACTCCCATCAAATACTGTTGGACTTGGGTAATGTGGTCTAGGGCGGCAGTGTAATTGCCATAGCAGTAAGCAAGCAGCAGTTTGTAGATGCAGGCACAAGCGATCGCCGTAAATTCATTATCCTGATAGTGCTTGGGAATCATCACCGTTTCATCGTAGGCACTTCCTATTAACAAATCCGGCCGAATACGGGTTTCCCTCAAGTTTTGCACCGTCTGCTGAATCATATCCAAATAAATCCGAGCAGAATATTGTTTCAACTGCGCCATGACAGCGCTAAAACTTGCTATTTCTGCTTCCCAAGTATCTAGTTCTACACCAGCGAACAAATAAGTATAAAAACAAATATATATGTTGTAGCCAGCGTTTACAAAGTCGCCTGTTTCCATACCCAACCTATAGCCCTCTTTCAGCGTCGGTATCGTTGCCAAAAGAGATTCTTGGCGGTGCTGAATCCAACCGCCAAACAAAAGCAGAACTGTGGACTTGAATTCGGGTACATTCAACCGATCGAGCAATGAGAGTGCCAATTGCCCAAAGTCATAGCCCGTTTCCACCTCTTGTAAAAAAGCACAGAACACCATCCCGTGCATCGCATAACCCACCGTCGATGCGGGCGCATTCCCAAAAGAGAGCGATAAACTCACCATCGTGGAGCTCAGCAGCGGCAGCAAACCGGGCATTCCCTGGAAAATGGGTGGAAACAACATACCAGACAGTTGCATCGCTGCCTGAGTCTCTGGATTTGTCATCACAGGTAAGTCAACCAATTCCTCAATTTTTCGGCTGCTCAGTTGCCCCGCAAGGGCTTGCAGCGCTTTGCCAATCTTGGCTTCATCGGGTTCGGCAGGAAGTTCAATCCCCAATTGCAAGAGTGCGTCTCTGGCTGCGGCGATCGTTTCTAAAACCTTGCTCTGGGCTGTCTGAGCAGCAATTTTAATTTCGTAAATTTTAACTCGATCTAAAATTGTTTGGGCTGATTGCAAAACCAGTGCTGCCATCTGTTCCATACCATCAAAGTCACCATTCAAATAGGCAATTTCGGCCGCAGCAACATAAAGATTTAGCGCCAATTCATATTGAGTTTGCCAGCATTCAGGTGTCAGCAGCCCAATTCCCGTTTGCAGATAGATATTTGCCGCAGCGTAGGCGGTAGAATTTCTGGCCTTGCGTCCAGCTTCTAAGTTTAGTTGGGCTAAGGCTGAGCGTTCACTTAATTGATGGATTAACTCAATTCCTTGATTTAAATGCCCCACAATATCAAAGATTCTTTCTTCTATTTCTATCTCGGAAGAACTTTGTAGCAGCAACCGTCCAATTTTGAGATGAGTGGCTTGTTTTTGGTCGTCGGGAATCAATGAATAAGCCGCTTGCTGGACGCGATCGTGCAGGAATTTATAAGTTGGATTAGCAACAGACTGGTTCGGAGATTGAGCCTCTGCTTGAATAAAGTTATAGCCGTCTGAAATCACTAAAATGAGTTCTTCTTGCAAAGCTTTCCACAGCGCTGATGCCGTTGCTTCTGGTAATTCTTCGCTGACTGTTGCCAAAGTATCTAAATCAAACTGCGCCCCAATACACGCGGCAAGTTTGAGAACATCCTGAGTTTGGGCAGGCAATTTCTGCAATTGCGCCGCCATAAAGTCCACCACATCCGAGGTGCCGGCAAATTTAACTCGATCGATATCGCACTGCCACCCCCCTTGTACCCCCAGGGTAAGGGGGGATGAAAGGGGGGTGGGGGATTGAGGGTAGTTAAAGATAATTTGACCGTCTTCATACAACGCCTTGAGGAATTGAGTCGAGAAAAAGGGATTACCTTGGGTTTTTTGATAAACCAATTCTGTCAGGGGTTCGGCTAAAGATAAATCGCAAATCAGTGTATCTGCTACCAACTGATTCATATCTGCTAAACTCAACGGTTGAAGCGTAATAGTATTCACCACTGCCCCTGACTTCAAAATCTCATCCACCGCCAACATAAACGGATGAACAGGGGAGACTTCATTATCCCGATAAGCACCCAATACCAAGAGATGCCCCGTATCTTCCATCAACAGTTGTAGCAATTTCAGTGATGCCGAATCCGCCCACTGCAAATCGTCCAGAAACATCACTAAGGGATGTTCAGCAGTAGTAAATACTTGCACAAATTTCTGCATCAGCAGATTGAAGCGATTTTGGGCGGCACTCCCCGACAATTTTAGTGCAGGACTTTGAGCGCCAATGATGCGTTCTAATTCAGGAATTACGTCAATCAACACTTGCCCGCTCTCGCCTACTGCTGTGAGGATCAGGGTTTTCCATCTGTCTAACTGAGAGTCACTTTCTGATAATAATTGTCCCATCAATTCCCGAAATGCTTGCACAAATGCACTGAACGGGATATTGCGCTGGAACTGGTCGTATTTGCCTTTGATAAAATAACCGCGCTGTCGGGCGATCGGCTTGTGGACTTCGTTCACTACTGCGGTTTTACCAATTCCAGAAGAGCCAGCGACTAGCATCATTTCGGGAGTAGCATTACCAACTCTTTCAAAGGCCGCTAATAGCTCTAAAACTTCTGTTTCTCTGCCGTATAATTTTTCGGGAATCAGGAAATTGTCTGTAATATCATACATTCCCAAGTCAAATTCTTCTATGCTATCGTTTTCTTGTATTGTAACCTGACATATTTCTAAATCGTGCTTGATACCCATTGCTGTTTGATAGCGGTTTTCGGCATTTTTCGCCATCAATTTACTGACTATTTGGGAGACAATTATGGGGATTCCTGGATTGATTTCGTGGAGAGGAGTTGGCTGTCTGGCAATGTGGCAGTGAACGATTTCTAAAGCATCTTCTGTCTCGAAAGGTAGTTTTCCTGTCAGCAATTCGTAGAAGGTGACGCCGAGGGAGTAAAAGTCTGTGCGGTAATCGATAGAGCGATTCATCCTGCCTGTTTGTTCCGGCGAGATGTAAGCGAGGGTGCCTTCTAAAATGCTGGGGTTTTTCAGGGTTGGCATTTCTCGCGTTAGCTGAGTGGAAATACCAAAGTCGATAATTTTTAGCTGCCCCGTTTCCGGGTTATAAACAATATTTGAGGGGTTAATATCTTTGTGGATGATGTTAGCTGCGTGAATTTGCCCTAAAGTTTCAGTAGTGGCGATCGCAATTTGCAGAAACTCCTTCAGACTAAACTTTCGCCGCAGCATCCAAATTTTCAAGGATTCCCCGCCAAAGTCCTCCACAAAAATCACGAGGCTGTTTTGGTATTTTTGCAAGTCATAGACTCGCACGACTCCCGCCTCTTTCAGCTCTCGGGTAATGCGATATTCGGTGCGGTAGCGCAGCAATTCTTGAGGTGTGGGGTAGCTCTCTTTGAGAAGTTTGAGGATCAGCGGTTGACGATCCGCTTCCCGAATGGCCCGGTAAACCAGAGAGTTAGCACTTTCATAGAGCAGTGTCTGGACGGCAACGCCTGGAATCGAGAGCATATTGATTTTTCTGCTAAAAATTAACGCTAAGTCACAACGCACCAGCTTTCTGTAAATAATAGCGCGTTAGAAACGAAAAAAATAGGTTTTTTTAACTCCTGTTTAGTTTTTCAGCATCTCGTGGCTGTCAATCACTCGTTTCTGTTCGGTTTACCAACCACTTCGCTGCTAACCGAACCGCAAATTCAAGTAATACCGCGCGCTGCTGGGAAAATATAAAATGGAAAAACAGACTGCAAATCATTAAACTCCTCGGAAAATTGCCGTGCTAAGTAATATCAAATCCTCTATTCATCGGAATAGTAAATTCGATTTCACGGTTGACGGTTGACGGTTGATGGTTGACAGTGAACAGTGAACAGTGAACAGTCAACAGTCAACAGTCAACCGTCAACAGTCAACAGTAAGCAGTAAACAGTAAGCAGTAAGCAGTAAACAGTGAACAGTCAACAGTAAACAGTCAACAGTAAACAGTAAACAGTAAACATAATTCCGGTTTAACCGGAAATGATCTAATAGAAGAACAGGAATATTAATATCTTTTCACCACGGACTTCCAATCATCACAAAAGCAGACCAATAATAAGGATGCGACAACTTCAAATCAGCAAACCCCTGCAAAGATTGCGGCAACTCCACCCCCTCGCCCCGACTCGAACCCCGCAACTTTCCGCCCTCCAAACGCACATTACCCCGCAACATCGCAATTTGCGCTTCTCGCAGCGCCGCAGCCTTAATTGGCGCAGTCTTCAAATGCTGGTAAAACTCATTCATCAATCCCAAAGTACCCTCGTTCGAAACATACCACAAACTCCCCAAAGCCGTTTGCACCCCCGCTTGCAGCGCCAAACCGCCAAAACCAAACTCCGCACTTTCATCACCCACAGCAGTGCGACAAGCACTTAAAACTAACAAATTCACCTGCGGATTATCGCACTACTAGCTTGAGTGTTAAGAATTGATGAAAGATTGTCCCTGAGCAATAGTACCATCCGCATTGCTGGCGAACATACCTACCAGCCAAAATTTCAAGAACTATTAAGAAACATCACATTTATCACTAATTTTTAGACAGGTGACTTATAGTTCAATACAATTGACTTAATATTTTTTGATGAACTTCATCTTACGATTTTATAGGCAATACAGGCATTTTTTGCAATTCAGATTATTTTTCAGTCAACCGTATTGACTTATACTTTATAGTTTCCCTAACTAAAACTGTAATATGAATTTAACAAATTCTCGTTATCAGCAATTAGCGCCATATTTAATATTTCTATTTGTTGTCACTGTTTTTTTTGCGATCGCCTCATTATTTCCTTACCGAATAGAGTACGATCCCATTCCTCAAATTAAAGGAATTTCCCAGTGGTTGAGCGGAGGATCTAGTTTAATCAACTCAGTTGTCACCGTAAATCCCAAAGATATATCCCAAGATATACAAACCTGGATAGTCTGGCACGCTCCCGGCGTTACCTTCACATTTTTACCTTTAATCGCCCTCGGATTGCCTTTAGGAATTGCAGTCAGAACAACGGCATACTTTTTGTTTCTTTCAGGCGGCTTGGGGTGGATAAAGGTAATAGATACTCTCACCTCTGACCAAAAAATCAAAATAATTATAGCTGTCCTGTTATCTATCTATTATATAGAAATTGGCTCATTATTGGTTTTTACAGCAGGAGATGTGATTCCCTGGGCAGTCATGCCTTGGGTATTACTCTACGCAATGTATCTGTGTTCAATTTTATCATCAGGCAATAAATTTGACAGCCGCCTTCTAATTCATGCAGCTCTACTAGGTCTACTTTTAGGAGGAATTTACTGGTTAAAATACTCTGCTTTTTTAGTTTCTCTAGGAATTCTCGCATATCTAGCTGTATTTTTATGGTTTTTCAGCAAACAATATACCTTTAAAAACCGTTTTATCCTGTTAGCAGTTTGTACGATATTCACCCTTTTGCCAGTAATTGGTCTGAGTGCTATTCACCATTCACTTTCTGGAGTCAATAGTGCTGTAGACCAATTTGAAGCTGCTATTCCTGTGGCATCGCCTTCTACAAGAGGAATGCGTTTTTTATTGAGTTTAATAGCAGCTCCAGGTTTAGGTCTATTCAATTCAGAAATTTTTACTCAAGGCAGGCTGTTGACCTCTACAAGCACAATTGTTAAACAGTTATTTGGTTTAGATATTTCAGGAAAAACAGAAACCTTTAAAATATTTGTAGGTCTAGCGGGAACCTTAGCAGCTTTTTGGTTTGTTGCAGACTGCGCTCGAAAAAATATATACAATAAAAAACTTATTATTCTTTGGGGATGCCTTTCCACGATTCCTTTTATATTCATTGCATATATATCTTATAAAACTGGAATCAATCTATTAATGGCAGGCATCGGTCGTTATAGCAATCCTTTCTTTATACTTACTGTCTTTTTTGTTATTTCTTCCTACCTTTACTGGATTT
This sequence comes from Tychonema sp. LEGE 07196, assembly GCF_963890365.1. NCBI lineage: Bacteria > Bacillati > Cyanobacteriota > Cyanophyceae > Oscillatoriales > Microcoleaceae > Tychonema > Tychonema sp. LEGE 07196. The sequence goes on from NZ_CAWPRX010000209.1 coordinate 13,593, forward strand.
CAAATCGGGAAAAATCTATCCTATCAAAAATTGTCTTGTCTATTTTATTGGTATTCTTTGTCTTGCTGCCCCCGCTCAATTATATAGGTGATTGGGCTGAGGCTATAATGTTGCGGAAAAATTACGTAACAACAGAGAATTTTATCTATGTCGATATCTTGTCAAAAATGAATGTTAAATCGGTAGTTAGTCAAATAAATTATGCTGTTAAATCACCTAAAGATGTTGTAGTTTTAACTAAAGATACCGATGAATTTCGTTTTGGTTCGTGGCTGGAAATGAGACACAGAATCCTCACACTCCCAATAGTTGACAGTGAAGAAGCTCAGATGAAAATTACAACAGCACAAGATTTGAGAGTCATACTTGTTGTATCTAAGGCTTTGGAGCAAAATGAAAATCAACTGGCGCTAATCAAGCAGAGATTTGCCCAATCAACTGGATGGACTCGGCTGCCAGAAAATCCAGATGCTGAGGTTTCTATTTGGTTTTCTGATTTGAAGGCTTGACAATATATAGCCTTTCTCAGATAAATGAGGTATGTGTGCTAATGGGTAATGGATAATGAATAATTGGCAGGGCACCAGCTTTTAAGTCGCAAGCTTTGCGGTTATTGTCAATTACCTTTTACTTTCATTACCGATTACCAATCACCACGGACTTCCAATCATCACAAAAGCAGACCAATAATAAGGATGCGACAACTTCAAATCAGCAAACCCCTGCAAAGATTGCGGCAACTCCACCCCCTCGCCCCGACTCGAACCCCGCAACTTTCCGCCCTCCAAACGCACATTACCCCGCAACATCGCAATTTGCGCTTCTCGCAGCGCCGCAGCCTTAATTGGCGCAGTCTTCAAATGCTGGTAAAACTCATTCATCAATCCCAAAGTACCCTCATCCGAAACATACCACAAACTCCCCAAAGCCGTTTGCACCCCAGCTTGCAGCGCCAAACCGCCAAAACCCAACTCCGCACTTTCATCACCCACAGCAGTGCGACAAGCACTTAAAACTAACAAATTCACCTGCGGATTATTCAATCTCAAATTCTGTAACTCATTCAGTCTCAGGCGACTGTTCCACAACTGAATAAAAGAATTACTCGGAGCCCCCGGACGAAATTCGCCGTGAGTAGCTAAGTGAATAATTCCAAAAGGCCGGCTTTGATGCTGTTGTTTCAAATTCTCTAAAGTGAAACCCTCATTCAGAAAACTTGCTCCCGGCCACTCTCGCGAAATAGCAGCTATTTCTGCAGGAACTGCAGGTAAAGGATTCAACTCTGAAAATTCCGACGCGCCCATTGCTAGAACTTGAGAATTTCTGAGATCGACGTAGCGACTATCTGTTAAGTTAATGCTGGGCATCAAACTGAGACTGTATTTTTCCACCAAAAATTGCTTTCCGTCGTGCAAAGCAGCAAAGGGCATACCTCTCAAACCCCGATCGACAACAAAGGAAATAGTATCCGTTTCGCACTTTTGCAAATCCTCCTCCAAAGGCGCAACCATCCACTTGTAAAGCTTTTGGGCTGATGGTAGATAACTCGTAGTAGTCCGCGCCCCAGGCTTAGTAATCTCACCCCTGAATTCAGTTACAACTTTCAGCAATTCTTCCCGGTTTGCTTGCGACACGGTTTTGTGAACAACTGCACCGCAAGAAGTTACTAACATTAAATCTAATTTTTCTGCTCGCGAAAACAGATAAATCAAGCTGGGTTTCGTGCCCGTTTCTGCACCCGCAGATGCTAACTTTTTCTTGATGTCGTCTGGAGATAGCAACTCGTCGCTGCTGACGTTGATACCGAAATATTCCCGAAATTCTTGGCTGAAAGATTTTTCTAGCAGAGGTAAAGCTGCCGATATTTGACCGACATCCAAATTTCTGCCGATTTCACTGCGAAATGCTGACTGAATAACTGAATCTCTGATATTTGAATTGATCGCATTTCTCAGTCCTCTCAGAGATTGGATTCTTTCCGGCAGTATCCTTTCTCCGGGTTTTCCTATAACTCGCGATATTCTGTTTTGATTCCGTTGCTGTTGGGAGTTAAGGGGTTCGTTTGGTTCGGGAAAAATCGATCGCCCTCGATCGGGAAATCTATCCCTGAGTGATGGCGGCGGCTGATTGATTCCGGGTGGAGTTATTCCGGGTGGAGTTATTCCCGGTGGAGTTATTCCCGGTGGAGTTATTCCCGGTGGAGTTATTCCCGGTGGAGTTATTCCCGGTGGAGTTATTCCCGGTGGAGTTATTCCCGGTGGAGTTATTCCCGGTGGAGTTATTCCCGGTGGATTATTTGGTTGGTTGGTAGTGACGATCGCACTACTACCTTGAGTGTAAGAATTGATGAAAGATTGCCCCTGAGTAATTGTACCCGCAGCATTGCTGGCGATCGCCCCAGCAGTCCCGTTAACCGCCGCATCTCCCACCGCAAAAGGTATCGGCGGATTGACATCCCCGCCGCCGTGGGCGATCCTGACTGTACCCGGTTGATCGCCACCAAGCGTTGAGACACTCACAGTGCGGTTTTGGTCAAAAGTACCAGTCACTCGCACCAAACCCGGAGTTGCGATATCAACTTTAGCGCCCGGAGCATAGACCGATACAATGCTAATATCATTTTGAGCGTTAATATTGACTGCAGGATTGCGGCCGCGCCCCGAAAGATTAACATCTATTTCCCCAGTTCCGATCTGCCCTCCCGCTAAAATATCCACAATTGATGAAGCATTAATATTGCCAGTGCTGACATTTCCCCTGCTGCTAACTAAATCAACTACAACTCCCTGCAAATTTCCCGCACTGACATCGCCAGACGCTGTGAAGCTGACACCGTTAGCTGCGGTAACATTTGCAGTCTGAATGCTTCCAGCATTACTATTAACTAAAACATCACTTCCCTGTAAAATTCCTGAATTTATATTGCCCAAAGCGGTGAAATTTACATTGCTGGTGGCGGTAGCACTGGTAACTCCAATCGTCCCCGCACGGCTGTTAATATTAACAGCCACACCCCGCAAATTTTCTGAATTCACATTTCCCGCAGCTTTTAAATTGATATTTCCAGTTGACGCAGTATTGCCGATCGCAATATTTCCCCCATCACTATTAACATCAACTGCTGCCCCCTGCAAATTCCCAATATTTAAGTCGCTAGAAGCTCTCAAAGCAACGCTGGCGGCGGCAGCATCAATCGATGCCACATTAATATTAGTTTGGGCGTCCAAATTGACTGTGGGAATCGCAGGATTAACTGGATTTGTGGCAGGATTAACAGCGATCGCCCCCGTGTTGATTTGTTGTCCTGCTAAAATTCTGACATTTCCCGTAGTGGCGATCGTACCCGTAGCGACGCTTCCGCTGCTGCTGCCAGCCCTGAGAGTAGCACCCGCGAGGTTCCCTACGGTTAAGTCGCCCGAAGCTGCCAAAGTGAGATTTTCGGTGGCTGTAATATTGGCGGGTGTTGTATTCGGGACAATTGTATTCGGATCTGTCAAAACTCCCAGAGCACCTGAGTTGCTGGTAATATTAACTTGAGAACCCTGCAAATTCCCAAAATTCACATTGCCAAAAGCTGTGAAGGCGATCGCCCCAGAATTCCCAGTGTCGATCGCACCGGTTACAATATTACCCCCAGTCGTATTCAGACTAATATTGCCGTTGATATCATTGGGAGAAATATCATTGGTTAATATAATATTGTTGAGAGCTTGAATATTAATTGTCGAACCAGACGTTAACCTGCCTCCAACTACTACTCCAGCATCCCTGCTTTCGAGGCTAATTTGTCCGCCGTTAATATCTCTAGTTTGCACGTCTCCCGTTGCCGACAAAATCACCGGCCCGGCTGCTAAAATATTTTCCACAGCAATCAAATTTCTGCTAAAAACAGGTTCCGCAGTGAAATTTGTATCCTCACCTAAAATGTCAGGAGAAACATTAACAGAATTTGCCAAATTTGCGACTCCCGCCCGCAGAATCAAAGCCGGACTCCTGGTTAAAATCGCAATATCCGGGTCGGAATTCACATTTTCAGTCTGCAATGCCAAATCCGGGCCAGTAATAGTAATATTTTCACCAACAATACTCCCCCTCGCCTCGATTTTCAGCGAAACACCAGTATAATCTCCGAAAAAAACATCTCCTTCGGAACTGATAATCGGGTCAAATAAACTCACAAAATTTCCCGGCATTCCCGACAGATTCCGCACCGAAAAATTGCCTCCCGCAACAAAGTGAGAATCCCCCGAAATCGTGCCGTTGCTGACTAAACTCAAATTGCCTGCGCTTTGGAATTGCGGGGGAAGAGATAAGCCGCCAGTGGCGTTTTGAGTGAGAATGTCGATCGCGCGATCGGCCCGCACCTCCAAATTCCCCCCAGCCCGCGCCAAAAACGGATTCTGAACGCTATCTCTCACCCGCACCGCATCCCCGGCCAGCAAACTCAAATCCCCCGCAGTTTGCAGCCTAGCCCCCGCTAACGTCAGATTTCCCGCAGCCCATAAATTCGCACTTCCCGCATTCAATTGATCCAGCGCAGACATATTCCCAGCAGCGATCGCCACATCCCCAGAATTCACCAGCAAACCAGAACCCACCAGCCGCACGCTACCGTCATCCGCAACCGCAACACCAGTCGCCTGATTTTGCCCCGTACCTGTCAGCAACTGCGGCAAAGAAACAGGATTTAAACCTTGTGGAGAATTCCCCAAATTCCCGCCCGCTGATATCTCCAAACTCAACAAAAGTCCCGGTTGACTGATACGCAAAACATTCTCCCCCGGAACCGCAGCAACAGTAATTTGCCCGCCCGGAGCCGACAACTGCCCCGTACTAACAACCGTACCGCCCAACAAAGATAAACTCTTGCCCGGAGTCACAGCCAAATTACCAGCATTAACAATACTCCCCGGTTGAGTCCCGCCAAAATAAAAAGCATTTGGCGCACCAACTAACGCGCTAAAATTATTTGTACCCGCAGCATTAAACCAATTAGAACCAAAACCGACATTCGTCGCAGTAGTCGCAGTGAAAGCCCCCGGCACATTCAAACTCGCCTGCGGCCCAAACACAATCCCCGCAGGATTAATCAGAAACAGATTAGAATTGCCGCCCGTGACAGTAATTAAGCCATTAATTAACGAAGCGTCGCCGCCAGCAATGCGAGCTAATATATTTTGAATAGCCGAATTAGTCAGAAAATTAGCAATTTGACCTTGATTTAAGCCGAATTGGCCAAAACTGTGAAAAAGATTTGCCCCGTCTCCCGACAAACTGCCGCCGTTGATATCGTAGCGGTTGCCGGTGCGGGTAACAGCAGTCCCAGTACCGTCTGCCGCCGGGACTATTGGCTGTGCTTGCGCCAAAGTATTAAAAATTAACAAAGAAAACGGACAAATAAATGGCCAGAGCTTTTTAATCTTTAAGTTAGTGTTTTTCATAGCAGCAAGTGATACTATCTCAATTACCTCAATTATCGCACCCGCAAACAAAATAATCGTAAATAACAAATTAACTCGATCGTGACCACTCCCATCATCAAAAGCTTGTACACAGACGGCGCTTGTTCCGGCAACCCCGGCCCCGGCGGCTGGGGTACAGTAGTTTGCTACGCCGACGGCAACTGTCACGAACTCGGGGGAGCAGACCCCCAAACCACCAACAACCGCATGGAAATGCAGGCTGCTGTCGCTGCGCTCGAATTTTTTGCCAATTCCGGTCAAACCGAACCAGTCACCCTTTACACGGACAGCGAATACGTTAAAAACGGCATCACCAAATGGATTCAAGGCTGGAAAAACAAAGGCTGGAAAACCTCGACGGGCAAAGAAGTCGTCAACCAAGACCTCTGGCACCTGCTAGACAAGCTGAATTCCCGACAAGTCAAGTGGGAGCACGTCCGCGGCCACTCAGGCGACTTCTACAACGACAGATGCGATGAAATCGCCCGCAGCTTCTCGCGCAATCTCACTCCCAAACTGCAACAGCAGAAAGCTACAGCAGGCGGGACTGGGGCGAGTACGGGGGCACCGCCCCTACACTTGCAAAACCCAATTGTTTTGGAAGAAACGGACACAACTGGTAACAAAACGATAGAATCCTATGTCATAACTTCTGACCTTCCGAGCTCCAACTCTACCATGATGGATTCAACTGCCGATACCCTGGAGAACTTGCCCCGCGAGGTGAGAGTTCAGGAACTCCGCAACCTGATAGAAACTTTGCACACAGCCGATGAAGTGGCCACTAAGGGCTACTTGATCACCAGTTCTGAACTGGCTGATTTGATGGATGTAAATGCCAGCGCTGTCACCAGTCGCGGAGACAATTGGGTGTGGCGCAACTGGGTAGTTTCTCGCGTCCGCCGCGAGGGAAACCAAATTCTCTGGCAATTAGAGAGAATCGACCACGTAAGTACAACAGATTAGTCATCAGTCATCAGCCATTAGTCAGATTCTGACTAATGCCTTTTGCCTGCTGCGATATCTAGGGTTATTTCCCCGAACTATGACGGTAGGTGCGCGCCGCGTGCCTACCGTTTCAGCACATTAAAAATAATTTTATCTATAATTAAGAAAAACAAACAAATCCCGAACCAACCGTGAAAAACAAGAGTTCGATAGGTTTAATGAACTGGCTGCAACCAAAACAAGAAACCGTTTTGTTATGCGACTCAATTGCAGCAGCTTCTGACATGGCATTTATGCTCAAGGGTGAGTGGGATGGCTGCAATAGTTTGGTTCTTCCTAAATCCGACAAGGTAGCAATTGAAGCAGCCGCTAGTTTGCTGGAGGCATCGTGGTGCTACCAAAATGCTTCCGAAACAGTTTTAATTCGGTTAGCAGCGGACGAATTGCTCCGCCGTTATGCCCTGGGAGACAGATTTTTTATTAATGCCAATTTGAGATGCGCTCAATTGGATAAAGTTTGCTTGCAAAAGATTGATTTGAGTTATGCAAAATTGAATTTGGCCGACCTGGGCGGCACGAATTTAAGTCAAGCCAATTTAACATCAGCGGAGATGCCGGGAGCAAATTTGAGTGGCAGTAACTTGAGTGGAGCGCAACTGGTTAGGGCTAATTTAGTGGGAGCTAATTTAGCTGATGCTAATCTCCGAGGTGCAAATTTGAGTTATGCAGATTTAAGCAATGCTAACTTAAAAAATGCAGATTTAAGAGGTGCAAATTTAGGTAGATGTGACTTAAGAAAAACTTGCTTGAATGAGGCGATGCTTGACTAAAATAAGGGACGGGGGGAGAGCAGATTATTTATGCTCCGCGTTCCAATGATGATTCATATTTGCGATCGCGCCACTGTAGCTATCGGCAGAAATAATACCATTTCTCTAAAATCATGCAATACTCTTTGACCCCCCCTAGCCCCCCCGCGAGTTCGGGGGGGGACAAGAATACTGTTGCATTATTTTTTGAAATTGGTATAACCTCCCGATCGAGAGGACGCTCACCCTCGATCGAAAACAGTTTGAGGCTCGTACTATCTAATACCAATTTCATAAAGTAGCGCTAGATATTACCCCCCCAACCCCCCCGCGAGTTCGGGGGGGCTAAGATTTGATCAATACCACATCTTTAGAAAAATGGTATAACTGTCAACTGTCAACTGCCAACAATCAACTGTCAACTGTCAACTGTCAACTGTCAACCAAATTGAGTAACTACGAACGCTACCAGCAAGCGGCTTTCAACCGACCGGAGTTTTATCCGATCGATCAATATGTGTCGCCGGAATATTACCGCCCCATTGCGCCTTGGATGGGGCGATTGATTTTGCCGGCCATTCACCAACGGCAAACGATTCAAGGTGCGTTGTTTGAAATTCATCACGCGCCCGGTGAATTTCAGCATTTGGTGGGACAAATTGCGATCCTGCGCTTTAGTGACGATCGCCTGGTACAGGCCTACGTTCGGGCCGTGACGAAAGACGTGCATTTCAGTCCTCAAGCTGAACGCAGCAAACAACAAGGCAAAGTTCACCCAACCAGGCTCAATCACTGGCGACAAGTTAATCCCCTAGAGTCGATCGCAGGTTCGCATCCTTACGATGATGTAATTGTGATGCTGCAAGAACCCGTGGGTGTGGAACAATTTGCACAAAACACCATTCTGACCGTTGCTTGCGAACCAGTGCAAATTACCGGACGTTATTACGGGTTAGTGAAATTTGTGCGATCGATTCAGCCGAACGGTGATTTGTTTGAGGTAATTCACTTCGATCGCGCCTCGCGACAATTCGCGGGAGCTCAAGAAATCGTTAGCCTGCCTCCAGTAATTGCCAATAGCAATCAGACTCCTTCCTCCACCAGCAAAAACATTGAGAAATCGCCCTTAAATGAAACTGGATGGTATATTTACGGTGCGCCGGATCGATCGGGGCGATTTGTCGTGCAGGCGATCGCGCCTCGGAGTCTGTTGCAGGTTGAAGCTGACCGAGAGATTGCAGGCAAAACCTCAGTTAAACACTACCTAAAACACGAGTCTTGGAGCAATCTGGTAGCTCAGAAGGGAACAACCAGTAAGACATTGCTCCGTTTCAAATCAAATCGAAATCCAGTTAATTGGCACGAAGGAAAACGAGCTTTACTGATTCACATTTATGGTGGGATTGGAGGCAAAAAAGCAGAACCAGCTACTAAAACTCCGCTCTACTTCGGGCATTTTGCTTACGGACTGGCGACAGTCGTGCGAGAACCGCTGGCGAATGAACTGCGATTTGATATTGTTTATCACCAAATCTACACGCACAACAAGGAGGGGCTGATTGCTGGGAGTTTGCATTGGTCGCGCTACATGGGCGACAGACAGTTTGGCTGGTTGGGTTTGCGCCCGGTTTGCGATACGATAATCGAATTCGATGCCTTCACGAGCGAGTATGAAACCCAGGACGGCCAGAAGCGATCGCCGCTCGATCGATTGATTTACCAGTTAGAAATCATGGTGGCTCGTTACCGGATTGGCGATGGCACCGGAGGGACGTTTGTTGGGCCTGACTACAATTGCACTCAAGACTCCAATCAAGCTTTGTATGCAGCAATGCGGCAAATTGCTCGATCGCTTTTGTCTCTCTCAAATATCGAAGCATCGAAACAGCAACACCCCGAAGAATTAGATAAATTAGAGCAGTTAGAACAGTTGAGCAAAAAGTTAAAACGGCTGCTGTTACCCTGTGGAACCGCACGCGCCGACTGGAAGAATCAAGCTGAAGTTTTGGGCAGCACTGTAGAAGACCGTCCGCTGCAAAAGATTCGCCGAAGTTTGCTGAGTTGGCGCACAATTCTACCGCGTCTGACAAGCGATGAAGTGACTCAAGCCTTTCTCGAACAGGGTGGGGAAGCCTGGGTGTTGCGAACAAATCAGGTGGGAGGTTTTAATGGAGAGATTGAACCTGTAGCGCCGATGACATTTTAGCCGGCTTTCCACAGCCCACCTGCACCCATATATGAATGTTGGGGTGCCGAATTTGAAGTCAAAATTGTTGAAGAATAAAACATTGTTGTGTACTTGTAGAAGTCGAGGCATTTTATGCACCTTACAACTGTCGCGGGCCCTGCGGGGCGACTTAATCTCACCGACACGGGCGCGGTAAGTGGCGAAGAACCACAAGCCGTCCCCGTCCTGTTAGTACACGGTATGGCCTACGACATCGGAGTCTGGGACGAGACGATCGCCAGAATGCGAGCAAATCTCGGTCAAAACCAGCGCATTCTGGCGATCGACCTCCGGGGCCACGGCGCATCCGATCCGCCCGCAGACGGCGACTACAGCCCCGACTCCTGCGCCGCCGACATCATCGCCGTCCTCGACGCGCTGAACATCCCGCAAGTAGCCCTTGTCGGGCACAGTTTCGGGGCCCTGGTCGTTCTCGCCACCGCCGCCTCCGCCCCAACGCGGGTGACGCGCGTCATTCTCGCAGATCCGCCCGGTGACTTTAACTACCTGCCGCCGGGAATGTACGAGGAACAGATGGTTCCTTTCCTCGCAGCGCTGGCGGGCGACGGCTACCGGGCGGCGGCAGAGGAAAAGTTCGCCCAAGCCCTCGAAGGCGGTACGGCTGCGACGCGCGAGACTACGATCGCGCGCCTCGCATCCACCCCGCGCGATCGGCTGATCGGTATGTACAAAGGTATGTTTGCTTACAGCGCCGTCGGTGCGGTCGATCGCTACTTAGCAACTCCGGGCGCGCGAATCGCAGCAGTGCTCGCACCCGCCAACTCGTGGCCCTTCAGCCTCCACATACTCCGCCCCGAAATTGCCACCGCCGTCGTACCCGAAACCAGCCACTGGTTGCAGCTTGATGCGCCGGTTCCCTTCACCGAAGCCGTGGTGGCTCAATTGAGCAGTCATTAGTTATTAGTTATTGGTTGTTGGTTCTTGGTTGTTGGTTATTAGTTATTAGTTATTAGTTATTGGTTGTTGGTCATTGGTCATTAGTCATTAGTCATATCGTTTCCGGTTGCATCGGAATGATGTTGACTGTTAACTGTTAACTGTTAACTGTTAACAGTGAATTTACTATGCCGATGAAGAGAGGATTTGATATTAAACCGCCCGATCGCAAAGGGGGTATGTTACTTCCCAAAATCACGGCGGCAATCATCTAACAAAGCATCGAGTTCTGCGGCAACTTTCCACATATTTCGACCTTTCAAAAAAGCAGCGATCGCAGCTTCATAGGGATTTCTGCCAGTTTTTTTGACAGCCGCGATCGCCTTTTGGTTAGAAAATCCCCGCCCGCTAACCAACCAAGCAGCCAAGACGTGTCCTGTGCGCCCGATTCCACCGGCACAGTGAACTACCACCCGATCGCCCGCGCTATCTGCAGATGCCAAAAACGGTAAAATGCGATCGATTAAAATGTAGCGACTGGCAAATTCAAAATCGGCGATCGGAGCCCAGCAAACGCGATCGCCCCCAAAAACATTTCGATAGGTTCCCAGCAAATCACCATAGCGGACGAGTTGAGTCTCAGCAAGCAAACAACAAACTCGATCGATCTTCTGTCGCCGCATAAAATCAATCCACCGAGCAACTTCTGCATCGCCGTATCCCGGTTTTGCCGCACCAAACACAACTAATTCATCCTCAGAAGCCGCCGCAAATTTGTACATAATTATATTACAATTGCTATCAAGTTATACTATTTAAATAAAAATGTATCTGCGTTGATTTTCGTCAATCTGCCTGATACCATTTTTCTGACCTATGTGCTAGAGATGAACTCTTAGCCCCCCCTTAATAAGGGGGGGTTGGGGGGGGTAATATCTAGCGCTACTTTGTGAAATTGGTATGACATCTGCGGTTGACTCAATCATAATTTTACACAAGCAATCTAGTCCCGTCCAATTCTTCAATCGAAAATCTAAAATCTAAAATCTAAAATAGCATGAGTCCCAGCTTGCGAACAGTCAATGCTACCAGATATGTCACTCCTTTGCGCGAGGGAGGCTCGCTACCGGCGATCGTCGAAGCAGACGATGACGGTATGTACGTGCTCAAATTTCGCGGTGCCGGTCAGGGAGCAAAATCTTTAATCGCGGAGTTAGTAGCCGGGGAAATTGCGCGCGCGATCGGGCTACCAATCCCCGAACTCGTGTTTGTGGAACTCGATCCCGAACTCGCCCGCACTGAACCAGACCCGGAAATTCAAGATTTAATTCGCGCCAGTGCAGGCCTCAACCTCGCCCTCGACTATCTTCCCGGTTCCATCACCTTTGACCCCGTAGCGGGCAAATCTGAGGCGGATCTGGCCTCGGAAATTGTCTGGTTCGATGCTTTTGTCACCAATATCGATCGCACGCCGCGCAATGCAAATATGCTGGTATGGCACCGCCGGCTGTGGCTGATCGACCACGGTGCGGCGATGTATTTCCACCACACTTGGAAAGATTATCTCTCCCGCAGCCGCGATCGTTTTCCCGCAATCAAAGACCACGTTTTGCTGCGTTTTGCGAGCAATCTGGAAGCAGCAAACTTCAAGATGACTCAGATGCTAACGCCAGAAATTATTCGCAATATCGTTCAACTGATTCCCGATGTTTGGCTGGTGGGAAATTCGCCTTTCACCGACAGCAACCAGCATCGCGATGCTTATATTGAGTACCTGTTAAATCGGCTAGAATCAACACATATTTTTTTGGAGGAAGCGATTAGTGCCCGATCGATTGCTGTATGATTATGCCATTATCCGCGTCGTTCCCAAGGTCGATCGCGAAGAATTTATCAACGTCGGGGCGATCGTTTCTTGCGGTACCAAAAAATTTCTCGAAGCCCGGATCGAAATTGACGAACCGCGCTTGAGGGCGATCGACTCAACCTTAGATATGGAACTGATTCGCAACCACCTAGCAGTCATTCCCGTCATTTGTGCGGGCGGCCCGGAATCTGGCGCGATCGGTCAACTTCCCCACAGAGAGCGCTTTCACTGGCTCGTAGCGCCCCGCAGCACGATCGTTCAAACATCTAGGGTACACACTGGTTTGTGCGAAAATCTACCGGGTGCGATCGAACATTTGCTCGATACAATGGTGCGATAGTTTGGCAAGGTAAAAAAATGATCCAAATCGAACAAACAAACATGACCTTCCCGCTTTGGGGTTTAGCAATTTTCATCCTGTGGACGATCGCAGTTGTAGTCATGCTGCTGACAGTCAGGATTCGGCATCTATCTGCCGGCGGTTCTCCCAAAGATTTCGGCACACAAAACGATGAAAGTTTGCTGTGGCGGCTATTTCGAGTACAATCCAACTTGGTAGAAAACCTGCCTTTGTATTTGGGAGTGGTTTTTCTCCTAACAGTTAGGAGTGTTTCGGGAACAGCCGTAGACGCGCTGATTGTAACGTACATCGTGTTTCGGTTGATACACTCAATAATTCACATTGCCGGCCTCGATCCCAAATTTCGGATTGTGAGTTTAGCAGTTCAGTTAAGCTGTTTAGTCGCCTTAACTATTATGGCAGTTTTGTAGTTGATAACTTACACAACGATCGCATATATTGTAGGGTGCGTCAAGCCAAAAATCTAATTATTTCCCACACAGCCTAAGTCTGGCGCACCTGATATCAATTCCGGTTGCACTCCTCATGATGTTAACTGTTAACCGTTAACCGTTAACAGTCAACCGTTAACAGTCAACAGTCAACAGTCAACGCCTGAATTTACTATTCCGATGAAGAGAGGATTTGATATGACACATCAAAATTTATGAACAGAATATTTCGCGAGCTGGCTCTGATTTTAATCGTATTAGGCTGCATTACTACTGTTTTAATTCAGCCATCCCAATCGGCTTTAACCGCACCAACTCCAGCGCAGGAATCTCCGCACCGACAAGGAGATGTTGCTCAAACAACCAATTTTGGACGGCACTTTCAAGAATTAGGGGTTGAAGGGGCGATCGCCATTTACGACTTGAATAGCGATCGGCTTTACCAACACAACCCGCAGCGCAACAGTACAGCTTTTTTACCCGCATCTACATTTAAAATTCTCAACTCCCTGATTTCCTTAGAAACAGGCGTAATTTCCAATGAACTTGCAATTCTAACTTGGGATGGAATTCAAAGGCAAATTCCCGCCTGGAATCGAGACTTGAACATGAGAGAAGCCATCAAACTTTCCGCAGTCTGGTTTTACCAAGTTCTCGCGCGCCGAGTCGGACACGAACAAATGCAAAAATGGGTAGCAAAAGCCGATTATGGCAACCAAAACATTGGGAAAAAAGATGATATCGATAAATTTTGGTTAGAGGGAGAACTGCGAATCACACCCAATCAACAAATTCAATTCTTGCGCCGTCTCCACAAAAACGACTTACCCTTTTCCGAGCGAGCGCTCTCTATAGTTAAAGATATCATGATTGTCGAACAAACTCCCGATTACACAATCAGGGCAAAAACAGGCTGGGCTGGGTTTGGAGAACAAACAAAGGCTCAAATCGGCTGGTATGTCGGTTATTTAGAGCGGAATAAAAATGCTTATTTTTTTGCCACAAACATTGATATTCGCAGTACAAACGATGGAGCAGCTAGAATCGAGTTAACGCGCCGTTGCTTGAAGGATCTGGCGCTGCTGTAAATGCTTTATCTGTTCTTTAATAAAAAGCGTGTCAATAATTCTTCTAAAATCTTACCATTTCATATCTTGAAAAACATCTGCGTGTAAGCTGTTGTGCATTTAAATTGTATATTTTGATGACAATCAAAAATCCGATCCCCATCGGACTTTCTCCCCCTCTCCCTTTCTCCCCCTCTCCCCCTCAATCGCCATACACAATCTATATGAGTAACAGTTTATCTGTGTTAATCTGCCTCGATCTGCGGTTTCCAGATCGCTCAAAAAAACGCGCAATAAGTTTACCAATTGTTAATTACCTTTTGCCCTACCTTACCCAAACTCAAAATCTTTTTAATACTTAACAATTTATTTTCCGAAATACTGATGACAACTGTTGGATCGAAAGGCTAAGCTAGTTGCAAGCTTTGAAGCTAGGCATCAACCCCAGCCAATTTGAATCGCCTTTAAAATATGGCAAAAGAATTAGCAATAGAAACTCGCGGACTCACCAAACAATTCGATCGCCATATTGCCGTCAATGACATCGACTTGCAAGTCGCCGCCGGCGAAATCTGCGGGCTGATCGGCCCCAACGGTGCCGGCAAAACTACTTTGCTGCGAATGTTAGCCGCCGCTGAAGAACCGACTACAGGGGAGATTTACATCAACGGCTGTCCCTTGTTGCGCGATCGATCTAACCCCACTCTCAAACAGCACATCGGCTTTCTTCCCGACGATTTTCCCCTGTACGACGACCTGACTGTGTGGGATTATTTAGATTACTTTGCTCGACTCTACAACTTGCGGCAACCCCGTCGCCGAGAACGCATCTATGCAGTTTTAGAACTCGTGCAATTAACCAACAAGCGCAACAGCTTAATTTCCACTCTTTCGCGGGGGATGAAACAGCGCCTGAGTTTGGGACGAACTATTATTCACGAACCGCTTTTACTGCTGTTAGACGAACCAGTTTCGGGTTTAGATCCGATCGCGCGATCGCAATTCCGCGAAATTATCAAAACTTTGCAACAAGCCGGCATGACCGTAGTCATATCATCCCACGTTCTCAGCGATTTAGCCGAACTTTGCACCTGGGTGGGAATTATGGAATTAGGTTATCTTGTCGAAAGCGCCCCTTTGCAAGAACTTTACAAACGACTGGGAAAACAGCAAATTTTCCTGTCAACTTTGGGGGATTTAGCAGCGCTGACATCGGAACTCAAAAACTTTCCTTGGGTAGAAAGTTGGGAAATCTTGCCGGAAACTCAGCAGGTGTGCGCTCATTTTTCAGGAAGCCGGGAAGATGCGGCGAATTTATTGCGATCGCTCGTCAATGCTAACATTCCCCTCACGGAATTTCACTGCACCCAAGAAAATTTAGAAACCATCTTCCTGAAGATGGGACACAAACAAGCATCTTGACAGTTGACAGTTGACAGTTTAGGGCGACTTTTTCAATCACAACTCAAAACTATTACCTATGATTCTCAACATACTAGACACAATCGGTAACTGGAATTCCCAGCTATTCCGAGAAATCAAAGGCCGGCTGAAAATAGGCAAAATTGCGATCGTCAGCTTCCTTTCCCTCAGCAGTCAACTGGTGCTGTTCTTATTTTGGAGTGCCCAGCTACCCGTTGTCTCTCCTGTTGCTGAGGACAATTACCCCACTCACAACCAATTCTGCGCTGGACTTGATGGTAATCCCAAAGGTTATCAAACCCAATGTATCCAAGATGCTGCAGGAAATTTCATTATTAACTGGCCGTCTTGGTGGCTGCAAATATTCGTTTATCTGAGTGTATTTAGTGCGATCGTGCTATTAGTAGCAGGCACTTATATGCTTGTGAGCGACTTAGACAAAGAAGAACGCCGGGGCACACTCAACTTTATTCGCCTCAGTCCCCAATCTGCCACCGCAATTTTTCTCGGCAAAATTCTCGGTGTCCCAATTTTACTGTATCTCGCAGCAATTCTGGCTGTACCGCTGCACCTCTACAGCGGATTAGCAGCTCAAATACCTCTGCATCATATTTTATCTTTCGACATAGCAATGGTAGCTAGCTGTGCTTTATTCTACAGCGGCGCGATGCTATTTGGCTTAACAACCAGTTGGTTGGGAGGGTTTCAACCTTGGTTGGCTAGCGCTGCGGTTTTGACTTTTATTACTACAGCTTTTAATGTATCGTCATTCGGCAATGCTGCTGATTTGCTGACATTTTTGTCTCCGGCTGCTGTCCTCAAACAGGTAGTTTCTCAAGTGAATCCGTCATCGGATTCTAACCTTAGTTGGTTAATCAAAAAAATCACCGATGTCGAATGGTTTAATTTGCAGGTTGGCGAAAATCTTTTGGCTTGTACCGCCTTATCTTTATTGATTTGTGGGGTGGCAACCTACTGGATGTGGCAGGGATGGCAGCGCCGCTTTCCCAACCCGACCGCCACTGTTTTGAGCAAGAAGCAAAGTTATTTGCTGGTGATTTGCTATCAGTCAATAATTTTAGGATTTACGCTGCAATCCCAAATCACAAGTAGCGAAAACATCGGGTGTTTATTATTAATGAATTTCTTGCTGTTATTAGCTTTAATTGCTGCTTTAACTCCTGAAAGACAAGCTTTATCTGATTGGGCAAGGTATCGGAAACAAATCGTTCCCAGCAATCAGAAGTTGTGGCGGCGCTACCCCATACTCGATTTAATTTGGAGCGAAAAAAGTCCAGCACAAGTTGCGATAGCCATCAATTTTTTCATTTCAACAGTGATTGTAGTACCTGAATTTTTGAGCGAGTCGGAAACCTTTTTCTGGATAATTTTCTTAGTAAATCTCTTCCTGATTTACGCCACCATCACCCAGCTATTCCTATTTACAAAAATCAGAAACAAAGAAGTTTGGGCAGCCTGTACAATCGGAGGCGCTATCTTTTTGCTACCAATGATTTTATCTATGCTTTCCCTCACTCCAGAAAAAGCTCCTTTAATTTGGGTATTTTCAGTCGTTGGGGGCTCGATTCTGGAGAGCGCGTCAGCACTTACCATTTTCCTCTCCATGCTCAGCCAGTGGACTGTCTTGGTGCTGTTGAATCTGCAATTGAAGCGGCAACTCCGAATCGCAGGCGAATCAACGTCTAAAGCGCTGCTGAAGGCTTGAAAATAAGAGAATTAATCCCGCCCCCGCCAATAGTAATCGGTGGGCCTTCCTGACCTCAAAAACCCGGTTTCTTTGAGATTTATAGTCAACAAATGTAAAACTCGTAGAAACCTAGGGCTGCTTCATTCTCAAGAAAACGATAATTTTGTAGGGGTCGTGCCCCCGTGCCGACCCTTTTCATCGACGATTTTGCAGGTGTTTCAGAGTTCGGGCGGGCACGGGGGCACCGCCCCTACAAGAGAATGAAACAGCCCTGCGTAGAAACCGGGTTTGTAGCTATCTTGGGATCAGCAATTAAACTCTCCGAAGTCTTGTTAACTTTGTTGATTTAAAAATCTAATATTTCTCTAATAACACTCTTTAAATCTACATCAGCCGGACGTTTGGCAAACTGCTCGTGACTGTAAATCCAAACGAGTTTAATCGTGCAAGTAGTTGCGTTAACCAGCTACATTAGTCTAATCTGTCCCGAAGATCCTTTAGCAATCCTAAAATCCAGCTTGTGAAATGTCCATTCTTCTGGTAATTTAAGTTTTCCCGGTAAAGGCTCATTACGGGCATTGTTGGGATACTGGTCATCAATTAATTCTTCTACAACTTTTGAAATCAGTTCAACAAAGCTATATCCGTGAATTTTTGCAAGTTTTTTAAAGGAACGCTTGAAATTGTCGGAAGCTTCAATCGAGAAGGGAGTTGAGCCAGTCATGGACTTCTCCTTTTTTAATACGATTTGATGATTCCGAATCTAAAGTATCCTTCAAAACTTCAGACATTGCTAGTTCGTATGCGGGGTGCTTGCGCTCTCTCAAATCGAGCTTTTGATAACCCAATGCTTTCATGTCTTCGAGAAGAATTGGCTCCGTTGAACTTGCTTCGGGAAGTAGACCTTTACGAGCTTTTTTCCAAGGGAATTCACCGTGAGTCATATTGCTTAATCCATAAGCATGATAACCACCGAAATATCCCCAGATTTCTTCTAAAAGCTCTTGCTTATCAGGGGGAAGCTGCAATAAGGATTCTTTGCTAGGAATAGGTAGCTGGCTAGCTTCAAACTCGCTGTAAAACCTATAAGCAGGAGGACAAACAGGGCCGTAACGCCATGCTTGGATTTCTTCTTGAAAGAATGGCTCATCATAGAGTGCCAAATGCAAGCTTTGTGCGTAGTATAGAAGCTTCTGAATCTTCATATTAGTCATGTCAGCTTCTATACCATCTTCATAAGCTCTGATAATGAAGTAGCGAGCCAAATTGAGACAGTCGATCATAGCCCCGACCCTCAGTCTAGAACATATACTTTTAGATCGCCAGATTTACAGCAGATCAATACACATTATTATAATTGAAACTGAGGCGCGAGAGTAATCTAAAATCTGCCGATCGCACAAATGTAGATTCGATCGCCCATTCCAATCGCGATCGGGCTGTTTGTCACTAACTATACTTGCGGCCGCGCCACTGAGTAGGCTGATTCAAGGCAGAAATCAGAATTCGCAAAAACGCCAGCGGATCGGCCAAAGGTGACAGCCAAAACAGCCATTTACCAGAGGCCCCAGTTGTATCGTAGCTTGGGGCGATCGCCAAACACAAAGCCGATCGCACCGCCACCAAAAATACATTCAATCCCCACAGCCAAAACTGGGGAAACGCCCCCACAGCAGGCACTGACCCAGACAACAAATACCACAGGACGATCGGCACCGGCAAACCTTGAACCGCCAACAACAGCCACAAATCGCCCCAAATTTGACCGCTAGAAGCAGCATCTTTCAAATCGAGCGATCGTCCCCACTCATTCCAAGTCTCGATCGCCCCCTCATACATCCGCACCTGCAACACCTTCGCCCCATCCAAAAAACCCACCTTAAAGCCCTTAGCAGCCGCATAGCGAGCCAGAGTCACATCATCGCAAAAAGAACCTTTTGCCACCTCATAGCCCCCTAACGCCACCAAAACCTCCCGCTTGCACAAGAAACACTGACCGTTCGCCATCACCCGTTCCGGCACGTCCCCGCCAGTCCCCGTCGGCCCGAACCGATAAACCAAAGTCATTAACAGCGCAGGCTGCAGCCACAACTCCCCCGGATACTTGAGGATAAACTGCGGAGAGAGCGAAATCAAATCGTAATTTCCAGCTTTCGCCGTTTTGAGCAAACTCGCGATCAAACCCGGATGCGGCACAGTATCCGCATCTATCCCCAAAATCCACTCGCACTTCTCCGAACTTGCCAAAAAACCCCAATTCAGCGCCCAGGGCCGCCCTACCCAACCCGCCGGCAGCGGATCGTCGTTAATCAACCGAAACCGGGGGTCTTTTTGGGCGGCAGCTTTGACTAAATCTCCGGTTCCATCTACCGAATAGCTGTCAACTACGATCGCCTCTCGGAGCTCGTAACTTTGGCGAGTTAATCCTTCCAAACAAGGCGAAATTCGATCGGCCTCGTTCAAAGTCGGCACCACCGCAGTACAAGCCCCTAACAAGTCCAGCGTCGGCGATTCCGGTTCCAGGGGGGGGATGCGCGACGGGCCTTTAATTAACCGCGACATTAAAAGGGCGGCGGCGGGTAATTGCAGCAGCAGGATGGCGACAGGTAGGATGCTTGTCAAGAGATTTGGCATATTAGGGGCGATCTTATGGATTTTAGATTTTAGATTTTAGATTCTAAATTGAAGAATTCGGAATTGCGAATTGTGGGTTGTATTAATTTGAAAAATTTAATCAAATTTTAGCTTTAAGCATCTTACAGTACAGTAGGGTGCATTAGCGAAAATTGTCGGAAAAAATTCACAATTTCCCAACAGACGCACGCTTGGAATAAATGGTGTAAAGCAAATTAATACCATTTCTCTAAAATAATGCAACAGTATTCTTGTCCCCCCCGCAATGCAGCGGGGGGGTCAAAGAGTATTGCATGATTTTAGAGAAATGGTATAAATTAGGAGTTTAGAGCAATACGGTTCACTTAACATATTTATGCCCCGGAGATCCCCCTAAATCCCCCTTAAGAAGGGGGACTTTGAGAGCATTCTTGTCCCCCCCTTTTTAAGGGGGGTTAGGGGGGATCGTCTTAAGTAAACCGTATTGGAGTTTAGAGAGTGTCCGGGGGAGCGACAGCAATCAAATTAGTCCGCACTACAAAAGGTTTTTCTTATGGTAAACCGGACAGGATATGAAACTTGAGAATTACTTTTTATGACGCGCCCTACTGCTAATCTCTAGCTGAAAAAACCCGGTTTCTTGGAGAAACCGGGTTTTTAAATTCGCTCAAAATTTCGTGTAAAATTTTGTCAAATCAGCCGTAATTGCACGGGGGTCACTTACTTACGCAAAGCACCGACGCGCTGAGAAGGAATTTCAGCTTTCAGAGCAGATTCCAAAGACGGAATTGCTTCTGTTAAGTCATTTGCTGCGGGTTTCGCCAGCCAGCTTAAGACGATCGCCGGAACTACACCCAGAAGCACAGCTAAGGATGTCGGGAACCAAAACCGAGAATCCAAGGAAGTTACAGTGATAATTGCTCCAAAAGCAAAGTTTACCAAATAAACAATTAACGGCAAACCCATTTCCGATCGATCTAATTTAATCGACGTTTTTCTCCACAAGAAAGCTGCTACTGACATAAATAGCGCTCCCGTACCCATCCAGCCCGCCAAGTTGCGGTAAGGCATCCCGAAGAAAGCCCCAAGTTCTTCAAACTCCCAAAAAGGTACTGAAGTTTGACTCATCGCCGGATCTAGTACAAAATCCCAAGCTGTCAGCAGCAAAGAACCAAGGGCGATCGCCCCGATTTGGCCCACCCAGTTGAGTTGACCTTTACCGGCACTAACTCCAGCGCGAGCAATTATATAGGAAACCAGTCCCAGATAAAACCACGACAGCGGAATTGTAAACGGAACTAGCCCTGCAATTTTGTAGCCCAAACCGCTCAAGTAGTGATAGTTTCCGAAGGGAAAACCCGTACTCGTTCCCAACAACTCGCTACTTAAGGACAAAAACACAGAAGGCACCAAAAATGCCAGAGTTGCACCCAACCCCAACGTCCGATAGGCATAGATAGCAACCGCTGCTGCACCAAAAATGATATAAACTACTCCACCCCCAGCCATCCCCCATTGGAACAGAGTTTGTCCGGCGGGCGGTAAACTCATCACTAATTCAGGATTGGGTACAATCAGCAGCAGCCCTGCCAATCCAAAAGCCATTGACACGACGTGGGCTATTAAGCAAAAGCGCTCAGCCATCAAAAGTTGCTTCATGGGACTCCTCGAAAAAATATTAGATGCAGAAAGCATCCCCTAACAGTTTACAAATCTTTAACATCTTTAACAAAAAACCAAGACGAACTGGGAAAATCAAAATTTTCTGAATACACTGCGATCGCCCCAATCGCGAACCCGATTATACAGAATCCCCAGCCCAATTAAAAATCAGCAACTGGGAACCCAGCCGGGCCAACCGCAGAGCGATCGCCAGCGAAGTCAATGGCAGCTAGGAGTTGGCTTTCCCCGACGATCCAGAATTTTGCCGATGCTGTGCGATCGTCCCGCCTGCAGCCTGTCAAATCATGTCAGGTCGATCGACAACAATAAATAAGGTTCGCAGTGGGGACGACCGTCCGCCCAAAGTTCGCAGTGGGGACGACCGTCCGCCCTCATGCCCAAGACTTGCATTCGGCACAGATCAGTTTTTATTATGGTAATCAACCATAATAGTTGAATTTCTGGTTTTCCCGAATGGATTATTGGTAAAGCCGCCCCTCCAAATTTTTGGTATTAGTGCCAGATGTGGGTCAGGATTTAAAACCCTTAGAGCTTTTCTTTTTGTCCTGCGGTTTGGACTTTGACTTGTTAACTTCGCCTAAAGCTTGCTGAAATAAGTTGTTCAGGTGCAGGGGAACGCTGGCAATTTCCGGGAGTTCTGGTTCTAAGGGTTTTTTAAACTCTTGCAGTAAAGAATCTAAATCAGTCTCGATCGCAAAATCAGTCCGCTGTAACACTGTTTGCAAAATTTGTTCTAACTTCGCTGGATTAACTTTCGCTAACCGCTGCCAAATCCAGGCATTAATTGCAGTATCTTCAAGATAGCTGCGAACCAACTTTTCGTAACCAGGAATGGTTGAAAAGTCCTCTGCTGCCAGCATTTCGGTAAATTGAGCGTAGGTAGACAAAAAAGTTTGCCCCCAGCGAGGATGAGAAAGTGCTGTCACCTTTTCGGCTTTTTTGAAGCGATCGGGCAATTCGACTTTCGGCGTTACCATTTTTGAACTAGCATTGCTGTCGAGCATTACCTCAACGGCTTTAGCATCCGCGCCTGCTGCTGCGATGGCCGCGGCTTTGACTTCTTCTCGATCGACTCCAGCATCTTCAACCATATCCGCCAGAGATTTAGTTTCATCAACGCCGATCTCAGCTAGGTGTTTTTTAGTGATTACTTCCTGAAATTCAGCCAACTTTTTATTCAGGTGATATCCCGATAGCGTCACTTCGTCGCTACCAAAAAATTCGGTAAAATCTTCGTCGTACTTTTCTACCGACTTCCAAGCTTGTTCTAACAGTTCCGGCGCGTCGCTGTACAGGTTATTTTTGTAATTTTGCTTGAAATTGCCGATCGCCACAGCCAACTTCGGCTTGCCCAATTTCCCCATCTGAATCGCAGGGCCCGACAGTATCCACCAGTCATCGGTGAGGGGCGCAATCCGAGCCCGCAAGATTTCTCCTAACTTTAAGCGAGACATTTGTTCGAGGAAATTAGCGCTGTTGGGCTTGACAGCGTAGTGCTTGGCCGTCAGCCAGTTCATCATTTCCAAGCTGTCAGGGGAAATTTGAGTAATCTCAAACAACGCAGGAAAGCTTCTGTGCTGCCAACTTTCTAACAAACCGAGCTCGCTCTGGGTTAAATCCGGCTGACTTTCGATAAAAATGTCGATCGGCGTTTTATCTCCGACTTTACCTTCAACGGTAAAACTGTCAATCACTTGATTTTGCTGAGCAATATCATAGCGTTCGCCTGTCGATCGAGCTGCTGCAAAAGCTTCCAAAGCTACTGCTAAATCTCCTTCAGCATCCATCACAAAGTCAATTAAATTTTGCTTGAGCGTCCAAGCTTTTTCCAACATTTCATCCACAAGTAATACCGATTTTGAATGAGAGGATTTAGATTAACAATTATGGGACTCGATCGCGATCGATCGCCCAGATTGCGAAAAATCGCAAAAATATGCGATCGATGCCCGGTATCGTGTCCGATCGATTGCCATCACAAAACGATTCGTTGAATTGCGTACAAGAGTACCAACTCTGGGAGCGGGCTAAAGTCCGCACTAGGAACTTTAGGAGCGGACTCAAGTCCACACTACGAACGAATCTTAGATTTGTCAATCGATCCGAATACGATAGGAGTCCTGAATTAGTTTAATTTTATGGCTAATAGTCAACAAAAAAGCGCCAATTTCCAACTCTGCTGTTAATATTTTTTTGGGCTATCCCAGTCGGAAAACCCGCCCTAGAAAAATTTTGCTGAAAAATGGGATTTCAACCCAGCATAAAAATACCCCTCCCGCTCTAGATATCAGCTAAAAATCCCCAATAACTTTGCTAAACTCGCCTTGAAAATAGTTTTTAATTTCAATGTTATCTTGCACCTGTGGCAAAAACCGGGAATAAAACCGAAAACCTAGTATCACAATAGAACTCTTGCAAAAATCCAAAGCACCCCACCCTAACCC
>NZ_CAWPRX010000210.1:0-37257 GCF_963890365.1 Tychonema sp. LEGE 07196
CCTATCGTTACGATTTAAGGGCGACTGATGCTGAGGGGGATTTGCTTGCTTATTCTCTGATACAGTCGCCGTCGGGAATGACTGTTGATGAATTCGGCCGCATTAGTTGGACGCCTCAAGCAACTGATGTCGGTACGACGGGGCCGGTGCAAGTTGCTATCACCGATACTTTTGGCAAGACTGTTTCTGTTTCTTACAATTTAAGTGTTGTCGCGGATACTTCCGCACCTAAAGTCAATATTGTTGCCAGCAAAAATACAGCTAATCTCGGAGATTCGGTCACATTTACCGTCAATGCTGTCGATAACGTGAAAGTTGAATCTTTGGGTTTGACTATCAACGGCACTCCTGTAGTTTTGGATGCACAAGGTCAAGCATCTGTCAAGGTAAATAATTTAGGCAATTTCACGGCAATTGCAACAGCTAAAGATAGTGCTGGAAATGCCGGAACTGCCACTCAAACTGTAGCAGCAATTGACCCCACCGATGTCAACGCGCCTGTTATAAATATCGCCCTGGAAGATGATGCAGAAATCACCGCGCCCTTCAACATCACCGGCACGATTAGTGACAGCAATTTAGCTTACTATACATTGGAAGTAGCCCCGGTTGGTGGCGGGCAAATTCCGGGCGATGGCGGAGGATTTAAGGAGGTTTATCGCGGAACGACTGCTGTCAGCAACGGAACGGTTGCGACATTTGACCCGACTGTTTTGGCCAACGGCGCTTACGTTCTCAAGTTCACTGCATTCGACGCTAACGGCAACGGTTCGACTACTGAAAGGACGGTGAATGTTGCGGGCGATTTGAAGTTGGGCAATTTCCGGTTATCCTTTACCGATTTGACGGTTCCAGTTGCGGGTATTCCGATTAACGTGACTCGGACTTACGATTCTTTGAATGCCAACAATAGCGATGATTTTGGCTACGGCTGGCGGATGGAATTCCGGGATACTGATTTGAAGACTTCTTTGAAAGCTGACCCGATTTACGAGGAGTTGGGCATCAATACCGTAGCATTTGATAGCAAGACTAAGGTATTCATCACCCTACCCGGAGGTAAGCGGGAAACCTTTACTTTTAAGCCGACTCCGAGTCATTTGAATCAGTATTTAGGGGCTGCTGGGCCGGGGGCTGCGATGTACAAGCCGGCGTTTGAGTCTCAGAAGGGTTCGACGGTGACTCTGACGGTTAAGGATGCGAATTTGGTCAGGAACGAGTACGGCGAGTATTACGGGGTGAACGGGCAGCCCTTCAATCCTGAAAATCCGGCTTTTGGTAGTGTTTATGTGTTGACTACCAAGGAAGGGTTGGTTTACGAGATTGATGCGAAGTCTGGGGATTTGCTGACTGCTACTGATGCGAATGGGAATAAGCTGACTTTTAGCGATGCGGGGATTGCAAGTTCGACTGGTAAGTCGGTGACTTTTGAGAGGGATGCTGCTGGGAGGATTGTCGGTGTTGTTGACCCGGATGGGAAGAAGGTTAAGTACGAATACGATGCGAAGGGGGATTTGGTTGCTGTTAAGGATAGGGAGAATAATGCAACTCGGTTTGTTTATGAAGATGAGGACAGGCCGCACTTTTTGACTGAGGTTATTGATTCGTTGGGACGCAGTGGAGTTAAGACTGAATACGACGAACAAGGTCGCCTCAAGCAGATGGTTGATGCCAACGGTTCGGCGGTTGAGTTGGTTTATGACCCGAATAATTCGATTCAGAAGGTTAAGGATGTTTTTGGCAAGGAAACTACTTATGTTTACGACAGTCGCGGGAACGTTTTAACTGAGATTGACCCGTTAGGTAAGAGGGTTGATAGGACTTTTGATGGGGATAATAACGTTCTGACTGAGACTGTAATTACCACTGAGTTAAATGCTGCTGGAGTTTCGGTTGAGGTGAGGTCGAAGACTGAGTGGACTTACGATGAATCGGGGAATAAGTTAACCGAAAAAGACCCGTTGGGCAATGTTTCTCGGTGGACTTACAACAGTCGCGGGCAGGTTTTAACTGAAACCGACGCCCTGGGGAATGCTGCGACTTATACTTATTCTCCGAGTGGCAATTTGCTGACGACTAAGGATGCGACGGGGAATGTTACTAAGTATAGTTATGATATGAGGGGAAATATTCTAAGCCTCACCGATGCTGCTAATAACATCACCCGCTTTCAGTACGATGGTGGAGGTAACGTAACTAACTTAGAAGACGCATCCGGTAACAAAGCTACCTACACCTACGACAGCAACGGGAATATGCTGCGGGAAACAATGAAAGTAGCAACTCCCACTGGTGAGAAAGAATTAGTAACAGAATGGACTTACAACAATGAAGGGAAAATTAAGTCAATTACCCAATCTGGGCGCACTACAACTTACGAATACGACAGCAATGGCCGCCAAAGCGCCAGCATTGATGGAAATCGCCGTACCGAGTACCGATACAACTCTCAAGGTAAATTAGTCGAAACCATTTATCCCGACGATACTCCTAACAACTCTGACAATTCCCGAAGCATTACTGTTTACGATAAAGGAGGTCGTCAAAGGGCTACTATCGACCGTGACGGACGAGTTACCCACTACAAATACGATGACGCGGGACGGCTGACTGAAACTGTTTATCCCAACGAAACAGCCAATCAAGTACAGCAATTGCTGAACGCTATTTCTCCGGGTCAAACTCCTCAATCTGTTGACTGGACAAATATCGTTTATCCCGACAGTACGCCTGCTTATTTAGCCAGCAATTCTCGAACCAAAACTGAATACTACAAAACTGGAGAAGTCAAAGCAGAAATCGATGTTTCGGGGAACCGTACCGAGTACGAATACGATTCAGCAAATCGCGTTACCCTCACTCGTTTTGATGCTACTAATTACATCACCTATACTTACGATGCAGTTGGAAATCGCAAGACTGAAACTGTTTTTGCTGGAGGAACTTCGACTACTACTACTTATGATAGTAAAGGTCAGGTTACAGCAACGACTGACCCGAATGGCAAAACTACTAAGTTTGAATACGATGCTAACGGACAACTCAAGGCTGTTGTCGATGCTTTGCTTCATCGTACTGAATACGCTTACGATAGTGCGGGCAATTTGACAAGTATTAAGGATGCTTTGGGTCAGGTAACGGCTTACGAATACGATGACAAAGGTCGCCGCAAGGCGGTAATTCGACCGGATAGCAAGCGTTCTACTTTTGTTTACGATGATGTGGCTAACACTGTCACGATTACGGATTTTAATAACAAGACGGTTAAGTATACTTACAACGACCAAAATCAAGTTGTTGCTAAGCAGTATCAGAATGTTAGCGGTGCAACTGTTAGCGTTACTTACGCTACAAATGGGTTGGAAGAAACAATTACTGACAGTCGGGGCGCGACTGTTTACAAGTATGACAGTTTGGGGCAGGTAATTTCTCGAAAAGACCCCACTGGCCCTTATCTTGCTAGCGGGAATTCGATTGAATATAAGTATGAATCCGGGCAAGTTAGTGAGGTTAAGACTCCAACTCGCACGACTGGCTATACCTATGATTCTGAGGGGCGTTTGAAGACGGTTAGTACGCCGGATATGGGGACGGTGACGTATGATTACGATTCTCTGGGGAATCTCTGGAAAACTTCGTATCCGAACAATTTAGTTGAGACTCGTATCTACGATAGTTTGGGTCGTTTGGATTTGGTGAAGACGGTTAAGGTTGACCCGGTGACTAAGGTGGAGTTGCAGGTTGTTTCTAGTTACGATTATGCTGTCGATAATGTTGGTAATCGCAAGGAAGTAGTAGAAAATAGCGGTCGTAAGGTTGAGTACAAGTATGATGATTTAAATCGGTTGTTGGAGGAGAAGATTACTAATGACCCTAGCGGGAAAAATCGGGTTGTTGGTTACACTTACGATGCTGTGGGGAATCGGTTGAGTAAGACTGATTCTGTGAGTGGGGTAACGACTTATATTTACAACGGTTTGAATCAGCTATCTACGTCTACAACTAATGGTGTTGCCACTATTTATTCTTACGATAGTAATGGGAATTTGATTTCGGAGGTGACTGGAAGCAGTTCTACTGTTTATCGTTGGGCGAATGATGGTGAGAATCGGTTGATGGGGGTGACGGTTAATGAGGGTGGTGTTACTCGGAATGTTGGGTATCAATATAATGCTCAGGGGATAAGGGTTGGTAAGGTTGTTGATGGGGTGGAGACTCGGTATTTGATTGATGAGTTGCAGCCTTATTCTCAGGTTGTTGAGGAGTATGATGCTGGGGGGAATGCTAAGGGTTCTTATGTTTACGGGTACGATTTGGTTGGTAAGTTACAGGGTGGTCAATCGTCGTTTTATCACGTTGATGGGTTGGGTAGTACGAGGGTTTTGACGAATGGTTTGGGGGCGGTTACTGATAGTTATTCTTATGATGCTTACGGGAATTCGATTGTCTCGACTGGGGGTTCTAATAATGCTGATTTGTTTGCTGGGGAACAGCGGGATGGGGAGACTGGGTTGGATTATTTGCGGGCGCGGTATTATGACCCGTTTTTAGGGAGGTTTGTTTCGGCTGATGCTTATGAGGGGACGCTGAATGACCCGATGAGTTTGCATGATTATCAGTATGCTCATGCTAATCCGGTTGTTAATACTGACCCTAGCGGGTATTGGTCTATACAAGAGCTGTTGGCAAGTATTCAAGTGCAGAGCATTTTATCAGGAATGCAAAGCATTGGTCTCACTTATGCAAGGGCTAAGATTTTTGGTTCAGCAGTATTAACGGGCTCCTTTTTTACCGGTTTTCTGGGAGCAATACTAGGAGCATTTAGAGGAGCATCTAATAGCATAGAAAACTATTCGATGTCCAGTGGGAAAACGGTGGAAGAAACAATGATAGAAGGATCACTAAAAGGAGCTTTAGAAGGGGCTGTTAGTGGTGCAATAATTGGCGGAGCAAGTTACGGTTTAGGGGCATTAATTGGTCCTGCTTTAGCTGCTACTTTAGGAAATGTAGGAGGTGGGATAATTACTGGCGCAACGAGCAGCATTGGAGGAACACTTACTTTTAAGCTGTTCAATTACGCAACTGGTCAGGAAGAAAAATTTGAACTATATGCTTTTATGAGAGATATAGGATATGCTGGAGCTTTAGGGGCGATTGGAGGTGCGCTATTTATTCGAGCCGGACAAGCTCCCCCTAACAACCCTCAGCTAATAGCTCATTGGCAGCCGCCGCGTTACCCCGTAACCCCACAAAGTCAATTACGAGAAGGAGATTGGGTGATGATTGGAGGCAAAGGGATTCTTAACTATCTTGCGTCAGGTATCTGGACTAAGTTTTACCGATACCGGAATGCTTTTACAACAACAGTACCTGGGGCTACATTAAGTTATCCGACTGGATTTATGGATGCTTGGAAAGGATTAATAGGACAACGAATTTACACCAATTATATTCCCCCTCATCCAACTCCTCCTCCTATTCCTCCAAGGCCTCCCGCTCCTTAATCTAGCCAGAAATGCTAGTTGATAGCAGTGAGATTAAGCCAAAGGGAAAAATCCAGGGCTTACGCAACTAGGGAATATAGCGCGTCTAAATGAGTCATGCAATTCGATCTCTATTCAGAAAATACCCGCTCGAGCGAGCGAGTAATCGGCATTGCATTCGAGATCCGCAAAGCTGCTCTTATAACAGGATTAACCTATTGTACAAATGATTTAGACTTGCTATAGTGATGAGCGAGCATACCCGCGAGCAGCCGTAACCATGTGCGTGTGATCGACCCCGAAGTATCGTTTTCGACTCCAGCAAGTGACTAATATCGTTTCCGGCTGATTCGGAATTATATAGTTTGATGCAACTTGCGTCAGCGGCGTTGAACATATCATACCGATGCAACCGTAATTGATATAATACACAAAATTTATTGACCCTTTTGGGTTAAATAACCCAGATTTTACGATCGCCCCAACTGGATTTCAAGTATATTGTCAAAAAGGAAAAGAGTTATGTTAAGTAAATTTAGGCAGATATTTGTAAAATCTTGGTGCGCACCAATAGCCACATTTATTTTTTTTACGAGTACGATAGTTTTTATTTCGACCTCAATCCAGCTATTTTTTTTCCCGGGTAACACTTTTGCTAAAATTGCCTTTGGTTTCTCACTGGTTTCAAGTTATTTAATGCCACTAAATCTATTTTCAGTAGTCATTGCAATATTGTTATTTGTTCTCAGTAATCTTTTTAAGTTTAATGGTAGCTTAAGAGACGCTATTGGGGGTATAGGAGGGATGGTAGCACTAATAGGAATTTTAACTATTATGCTTTCGGGACTATTAGACACATCTACTATTTATTTTATAAATGATAGCACGCAAATTTTAAGATTTGCATTTTTCAGAACATTAGAATACTCATTTTTTAGCTCTTTATATTTATGTTCTTTTTTGAGTGTTTATAGGATCTTTTATATTAAGGAAAACAAATAAATAACACTTTTGAACACAAGCAGCAAAAAAATTAGCAACGAATATAGCGATTTTCACTAATATGAGATTTATAATATTACCTAAATTCAAGAAGATTTTTAAGCTTGATCGCGTACCTCATTTACCAGCTAAAGGTTATACTTGATCTAAGTTAATTGCTTCTTCGATCACACTTTTTAACTCACAAAACTTTCCCCCTGTACAAAAGCAACCTACCAAGCATAAAATGCAAAAATATCCCCCTACAAACAACCATGACACCAAAAATAACCCTTAGCGGGTGACAACGTACCTATAATGCTTGCTTCATAAAGGATAGAGCCAAGAAGCCGCGCTGAAAATAGAGACGTTTATGGGGTTTGAGCGCAATTAGACTTGTTACCCAATCGTTCCATAATTCCATCCCATAGATCCACCGTTGTCCATAGAGGCGAGCGACTAAATTCACTTTGGCGTGGGGTTTTGTCTTGATGCTCCTTGATCCGTCCTGCATAAATTTCTACACCTAACTTCTTGAGCCATTGTCCGTGAACCGTCGCCAAACTATAAGCAAGCGCAATCAATAAGACCAAGGATAAAAAGCGAGTTTCATTGACCTTGGTATCTTCTCGCATTATAACCAGCAGTTTTGTAATCTTTGAACATCTGTTCAATGCCCCACCGACAACAATAAACATCTAAAGTCAGCTTCAAATTGGGGAGATTTGTCAGAATATACCAAGGTTCTTTTGGTCCGGGCTTACGATATTTTCGTTTCCAATACACAGCCAGATTAAATGGCCCTAAACCGTCTCCTTTATTTCCCAAAATATTCTGATAAAATTTGGACATCCCAGGTTTGAAGCCAAGCTTTTTGAGCACTTGATAGTCTTCACCTAAATTCTCTTGAAATTGGAAGTCTTTTTTCTGACGTAGTGCAAAAGATACACCCCTGGCATCAAGCCATGATGCGAGTTTGGGGCTATGAAACTCTCGATCCCCTAAGACTAAGACGGGATAGTTCTTAAACAGAGGAAGGACTATACCTAACAGTCGTTTTTGAGTCTTGAGGTCACTGTTACCTGACTTCTTTAAGAGTTCCCAATATATCGGAAGAGCATGAGTTCCCCAGACCAGACTAACCATAAATATATTGTGTCCTTTCCACTGTGTCCGGTCGATTGCAACAATCCAATAGCCATACTTTTGATGCTTGAGTTTTCGTACACAGCGACGTTGTTCTCGGTTTAAACGCTTTCCGGTTTGTTCTTGTCGAATCCAATATTTAATCAGGGGAAACCACAATAGTTTGACGCACAACTGAGGTAACACTAAAAATCGTTGTAAGTTTCGTTTGCGGCTTTGATATTGAATCGGTTGAGGAAAGACACTGGCTAATACGGAGAGCTTGACCTGACGATGAGCCTGAAGCAATAACAACAGCAGTTGCAAGGTTAAGTATTGGCTTTCATTGAGATGAGGGAGCAGAATTTTTTGGTATAATGGTGGCAACATTTTGTTTTTTGGGGAGCCCGTGTGGCTCCTTATTTTTTTTACCTTACCATTCTCTCAAACCTTTGTCCTGTTTAGACTAGAGGTGCCTTGTCACCCGCTAAGAAAATAACCATTCAAAAAGTAGCGAGATCCCATTTGTCAAATTAAATTGCTCGATCGTCAAAAGTGCTCTCGTTCTTTGCGGTCGCTCTCGGGCTGTTTTTTTATTCAAGCGCGAGAGCGACCCTTAACTAATACTTATCCCACCTCAACTCGAGCTCCACGATCGAGCGTTCGCACTCTCGCCGCACGCGCACAGATTATAAAAATGGAGACTCGGGTACGCTCGCACCGGAAAAAACCGCTGCTTTTTCGCTCATAACCAGAATGGGCGAGCGTCCCACGTCCGGTGCGATCGCGAATAACTACGCTCACCCTAAAAACCTTGATGCGCGATCGTGGCGAAGCGGCTCGCGCCACCAGCATACTCGAGCGGGCCGATTTGAACCGTTGGCAACTTCGGAGGATAAAATTTTACTTTTAGATTAGTTTCTCAAAGTTCCTCCGCAACTGCTGGCAATCCTCGTTCCGCTCACTGCGACTTTATATTCAGCACTCTCCTAACTTTCACCTTCCCCCTGTACAAAGACAACTTGTACAGTATAAAATGTAACCCTATACCGCTCTACCAACAACCATGACACCGAAAGTAACCATCCAAGAACTAGCCTTAGCCCTAACAGCCAAAAACCACTCTCCCACCCTCCTCAACTCGGATTTCCTCAAATACAGCGGCATCGTCCCCGCCGATTGGGAACTAGCCCGCCCCCCCATTTTCAGCCCCCAAATCTCTCAAGTTGCCTTCACCAACGGCATCAACATCGTCGCCCAATCGAACGCCATAACCTTCATCGAATCTCTCTCTACAAAATCACAAGAAGACGTAAAAATTCCTGCCATTATCCGCAAGTACGTTGAAGCACTACCCCGCACCGACTATCAAAATTTGAGCATCAATCCGAGAAGTTTCGTTACCTTTGAAGGGGGAGATGAAAACGCAGCTCGCGAGTTCATCACCTCCACTTTACTCTCGAAAGGCACTTGGTCTGATGTAGGGAAAGCTCCCGTAAAAGCTGCTGTCAATTTAGTTTACTCTCTGGAACAAGGAGAACTCAACCTGAGCGTTGCCGAAGCTTTGTTGCAACTGCAAGAGGCCGAGCCAACTCCCGCAGTATTGTTCTCCGGTAGCTTCCAGTACGAAATAGCAGGCGAATTAGAAGGCGAGAAACTGCAACACTTGTACAAGCTTTTGGAAAATTGGCAGCCGGATTTAGAAGCATACAGGGAAATTGTCAACGAACGGTTTTTGGGGAAAGAAGTTGAAGAGTTGCCGTCTGCCGCGTAAAAGATAAGAAGGTAGGGGCGTGAGCTATTGGAGCCTCAATCAACTTCTTTCAACCGCTCCATCTTCATCGCAGTTCGCTCCGGTTTCCAAGGCGTGAGTCCCTACCCGGACACTTCTTTCAACCCATCCTCCAGCAGCATTCGCACGATATCCACTTTCTTGCGCCCAGTCCTAGCCGCCAACATCGACAGCTTGCGGTGCAAAGATTCAGACATATCCACAGTAAACCTGACCGTCGCTTCTTTGTCGGGTGCTTGCAACTTGCTCATCAGGCTACTCTCCTTGGATTGAACGGGGATGGGTTCTGGTGCAGATGCTTTCGACTCCGGTGCTGTTGGTGCTGGCAATAAAGCGAATGGTGTTGGCGGTGTCAGGGGTGTTGGCTGTGTTTCCGGTGTTAGCGATGCTGCGGGCGTTGGTGCTGGCGATACAACGTCCGGTGTT
Organism: Tychonema sp. LEGE 07196; assembly: GCF_963890365.1. Lineage (NCBI taxonomy): Bacteria > Bacillati > Cyanobacteriota > Cyanophyceae > Oscillatoriales > Microcoleaceae > Tychonema > Tychonema sp. LEGE 07196. The sequence continues at coordinate 9,808 of NZ_CAWPRX010000210.1, forward strand.
GGGGGCGATGCAGCTTCGTTTGTACCGAAAACAAATTCTTCCATCGCGCTGCCCAGCGGTTTGCGTTTCAAGGCGTTCATGTTAACGCTCCCGTGATTTCTTTAAACAATCGGCCGTACTCTTTGCCAGAATCTTTTGCTGGTTAACCGCCCAAATCCCATACAGTCGCTGCTTGACCCGAAGAATCGGCAATCGCTTGTTTTTGGTGAATGACTGATTTGAGCACGGCTTAATGGTCGGTGTAAGTTTTCCCAACAACTCCATTGCTTCGGTTTTGAGCTTCGTTCCCTTCACTGCCCGACTGAGGAACATCACTGCTTGGGGCGGGCCTTGCCTCACCTCCATAGCTTGTTTGATAAGTCTCACGGCATCGGCGGCTGATTGTACGTCGATACCACTTGAATGAATCCCAGCCCAACAACACCCAATTTGTAAACTCTAAATCCTTCTCACGGCTAGGCGTTACAGCGTCATCGCCACAAAATTAGAGACTTGATGGCAGGCAAAAACACGCCCCTAATTAACGAATTACTGAGGCAACGCTATAAAAACATTCAAAACATAGAGTCAAGCATTTCGGTAACGTCCTGTTGGTCGCGCCCCCGGTTGTCGTCATATATCATGAGCGTGTTTAAATTCCTGTGCCTGCTGAGTTTCTGAACCTTCCGCACATCCCCGTCTGTTGCATCCAGTGCCGCTGTGATGGCTGAGTGCCGGATTCGGTGGGGACTCATTTGTTTTTTGATACCAGCCTTTTCGCTATAACGGACAACCATCTTGCAGATACCGTCGCCGCTAAGTCTGTGTCCACTGTGGGCGGAGTCAAGTGCTATAAAAAGCGGGCTATCGGGCGAGCAACTTCCCCTTGCTTCCAACCAATCGGCGATCGCCTGCACTGTCGCAGAACCCAAATCGATCGTCTCAGCTTGCGTACCGCGTCCCTTGCCAAGAATTCGCAAAGTCTTACCGGCCGGGTCAAAGTCACAAACACTCAACTGACTGATTTCGTTTCGCCGCAAAGCATTACCCCACAGCAAACGCAGCAAAGCATAGTCTCTCTTGCCAGCTTTCGTTGCCAGATCGCACCCGCTCAAAATTCGCTCAAAAGTGGCTCTATCAACGCCCGTTGTATCTCGGTAGCCGACAATTTTCTCCCCTTTGATGTCCCCTAAAGTATAGTGACACACGCCGAGCTTGCGACCCATTTCCACCAACGATTTAACAGCCGCCAGCCGCCGATTGACCGTGACCTCCTTGAGTCCCTTGTCGATCAGCTTAGCTTTGTACTTCAAAACCACCGAAACTGCTTGCCGTTCCTCAAGGTGCAAAAACTCCAAAACGTTATCAGGCAAGGCGGGCATCCCCGTCATAGTTACCAAAAAGTCATTTACGTCCCTCTCGTAGGCGCGGCGAGTATTTTCGGAGCGCTTGTCGGCGAGTAATTGTTTGAGCACGTCAGGATCGGTATCTAGAGTATCGAAATACCTCTCAATTTTGGCATCGAGGGAAGCTTCCAGGCGGGCGATCCTCTTCGAGGGCAACGCTTCCGACAGTTCTGCTTTCATTATTTTTGCTATTAATAAGCGAAGTTATTAATGGCGCTCGCTGATTGGCTCTCTGGTGCTTGGTTTGGGTTGCTGCACCCTTTTGGTTTCTCAAGACCAATTTGAGGAAGCTGAGACGGCGGTGAGGGCGCAGTTAGATTGCAGTCGCTAATCATCCCTACCAACTCTCTTGGCGATCGCCAAGAGTTGCCACAATTTCCTCACTGTCAGTCGCTCCCATTCTCATGTCAATGCCAAGCAAACCCGGCAGCCCAACACTAAACCGAATGAATGCAGCAACCGCCCAACAATACGGGATTCTGTACGTTGAGCTATCTAGAACTTCAAACATTCAAATGTTTGAACATTCAAGCATCTAATCCTTGGGCTTTTCCATTGGGGTCGAACTTTTCGAGCGCTCGACTGAAAACAGAGATAGTTGTCGCGATCGAGCACCGTAATCCCCAACAGGTAAACCGTTCGTGCGGGCGACTCAAAAAGGAATCGGGAATCGCAAGGCGAGACAGTTTCTTGTTTTTAGAGGGGGGGGTAAATGCTTAAACATTCAAACATCCAAATGTTTAGATGTCAGCTTCGGCATCGAACTGCTGAAGGTATTGAGCGACGGACTTTTCCACCAGCTCGCTCATTTCCTGGCCTGATTGCGCTGCTGCGGATTTAAGTTGGCGGTGCAGAAGTTTTGGCAGATAAACCGTAGTGCGAACAAAGTTGGGGTCTTTGCTTTTAGATAGCGCCACACTGGGTGAAAGGTCAGGTTCACCGGGCTTGAGTTTCTTGGCCTTCAGTAAATCATCAAAGCGACTCACGGCAGTATCTCCTTGCCGACAGCGGCGTAGCAACCCCAAGCAGTTTTAGCATAAGGGTCTTTGATAGCGTTTACGGGCACCCCGGCGAGGGCAGCTTTTTGAAATACCGCTAGCCTCCTTATATCAGACTTGAAAATGGGCAATCCCGCTTTTTCGATGGTTGCCCTAGATTCAGCCCCGACTTTACTCGGAGCAGGTGGGATGACTGTAAGCAGGATGCGGTAATTGGATTGCAGAGAATAGAGAGCTTCCACCATTTGCAGCATAGCGCTCAGGGCCATAGCATCGGGAGAGCTGGGCAATATCAGCAAATCACACCCTTGGGCTAGAGTTTTGAGGTCTTCTGGAGTGGGTCGAGCCGGCGTGTCGATGACGATGTGTTCGTAATCCCTGGCATATCGCACGCCTTGCTTTTCATCGACTACTTTGAACGGGAGAGAACCACGAGCAGCCCAATCTAAGGCACTGCGGTTGAGGTCGCCATCTACCAACAACGCGGGTGCTTTGGTTTGCAAGTAAGCAGCTAAATGCAGCGCTGTGGTTGTCTTCCCGACTCCGCCCTTGAATGAGGCGACTGTCACAATCATAGGTAAGCCTGTTGAGTTCATCAACTAGATTTTACACCCTAAACATCTGAATGTCTAGATGGTTGAATGTCTAGATGTCTGAATGTTCACAAAAAAGGTGATGACTGTTTGCTACCCTAAACGAGCATAACCAGAGTGCTTGACCGCTTTTGGAACCTCTCTAGTACGCTCCACACCACAACGGCAAAGAAGATTTCTAATGACCAAAGTCCAAGCCAATTCTAAAGAAACGACGGTTAGGTTTACCGTTAATATGTCCGAATCCCTCATTGAGAAGGCAGGGGCTCTTTACAACGGCTGCTCCCTTTGAGAAGGCGGCTCGAATGGCAGCGGAATAAACTCTGTCTCTTGAGGAACCTGACCAAACCGTCCCTCTCTCCAATCGAGTTTAGCTTGTTCGATGCGCTCGCGCCGGCTCGAAACAAAATTCCACCATTTATGCCGCTCGCCCACAGGTTCGCCGCCAATCACAATACAGCGAGCCGTGCCTGAAGCAGAAATGTTTGCCGATGTGCCTGAAGTTAGAACCGCCAACCGATGCTGTTCTAAAGGCACTCCATCAATAACAAGCCCCTCTGTTACGCTGTAAACCGCCTGTTCGCTGTAATTGCCCGGTAAGGTAAATTGTTTGGCAGGCTAATGCTGAAGAGGCTTGCAGCCACTTCCTGATATCTTAAATGGGTTCTATACGGCTCTAAACAAGATGGCCCGTGCCTTCGATATTGCGATCGAAGACTTAGTTGAGATTTTGGAAGAGTAGGCGATCGCTAAAACTAGAAAGTAGAGTGATAGCTTGGCTGATTAGGGTACTGATGGAGGTAATTGCGGGGTTGACTGTGGGTGACTTAACTCGATTGGAACTCCTAGTTTCTCAGAAAGTTCCAGAACATTATTGCTAAAGTCAGCCGCTCCAGCTAGAACTCCAGCACTCATCGTAGCAAATGTGAACAGGGCAACTAAGCGGGTTTTAATTCTTTGGGGTTTTCGCTTGTCAGGAGTATTGATGTCCTCTTGCAAGTCATCCAGATGAACCAATGCTTCTTCACGTTCGGCTTCGGGGAATTCTTGAGCCATATCGCGGAGAGAATTGATTAGCCTAGTAATTTCATCAACATTCTGTCCAATATTTTGGGAGAAACTGGAAACACTACCACTGCCACTCTGAATAAAACCAATACTTGAATTTGGAGCGTGGATTCTTGTTTCGTTAGTAATAGATTCATTTTGATTGTGAGTCATAGTAACATTGCTTCCTGTGATTATGGTACCTTTATTATTATTACCTATGTATAGGCTAGAGTGTATCCTGATGTGTTCAGAAATTTCTTCTTCTAGAATGTTAGTATCAGAACGCAATATAGACAAAGCTTGTAAAAGCATCTGCATATTGTGTTTATTAGATGCTCCAATATCAGATTGCCTAGCAAGTTGAGTTTGCAGGTGCTGAGTGACTGTATGAACATTGTCGCAGATAGTCTGGAGCCATTCTACAGATTTCTGGGGATTATCACAGATTTGTTCGCACTCATTCCATATTAACTGAAGAGTTTGAGCGATCGTTCTTTTTAGGGCAAAGAAGAGGAGAGCTGCTCGTGCGCTATCCTGTAAGGAGTTAGAAAATTCAATACAGTGTTCCAATAATGCTTTATCGAGCGATAGTTCTAATTGAGCTAATCCGAGAGTTTTGGCTAGAGTGGGTTTTATACTACAAAGCCATTTGGCTAAGGCAAGTTCATCAACAGTCATCTCCTTGACTAAAGGCCAACTTCTTGCTCTCCAAGTCACTGAGAGGATGCTTGCAGTATAAGCACTGAGCAAAAATGTCCAAATATCGCTATTGATTAATCGTTGTTCTCCTTCGGTGAGGATATCTTGCAACCATTTTGAATGATCGGGCTGACTTTGGTAGTAGTGGCTAATGCCTAAAGTAATACCAAGCAATTCTGTAGGACGATAGAAAAACGATGTCCGATCTGCGGGAAAATGATTCCGACCAGATAATCTAGTTAATCCCTTTGCCCAGCTTTCGAGAAAATCTTCACTAAATTGTTTGCCACAGGCAAGACTATAGCCTACGGCTGCCAGAACAGGTGCTTCACTAAAGCGGTTGGGTGATAGTTTTGTTCTGTCTATATCATTGGCTACTTCAAAGGAAATATGACTGTTTGTTTGATAAAAAACATAGTTAGCAAAACCGCTTTCTGGTGATTCACTGTGATAGTTCGCCTGTAAATACTGTGCAATGCTTTCTAACTGAGAATTGAAACAGTTCCTAATTACATCTATCATAGGAACCATTTACTTGCACGAAGTTTGATATTGAGCATTGCAGGCGACCATCCCCGAACATTCTGTAGACGAGCGAGTAAACCCGCAATCAGCTCAGAGTAATAGATAGTTACAGGATCGGATGCAGGTAACAATGATTTCCAAGACAACGAAGTAAACTTCAGCACTTGTTCGCTGAGATAGGTCAGGTCGCGGTAAGTCGATTGAGGATGAAGATTAATGAGTAACGGCGTCGGTAGAGGTGTGCTGGATCGCTTAATCAGCTTCGATCCCTTTGTACTTAGCAAGCGAGTGTAGCGCCCAAGTTGCAGAATAGTACCTCGTTCTGGTGCATAAATACCTTTGCGTTCGCCTTCTTTTACGTTAACACCCTGTTGAGACTTATCGAGCATTGTGAATGGGTGGTCGTGGGAGATCGTTAAAAACGCGAATTCAACATTTTGTTCGTTACCAACTTGAGCGACACACTCAGCAATAATATTAGCAACGTCAACATCTTTAAGTGGTCTCGCAGCGTGAAATACCAGTCTTACCGTATCATTTGGTTGCCAGCCGTTGCGATTCTTTATTTCCTGCAAGATTGAGAGAGTGGAATTCCTTAATACACTAGGATATTCATCATAAGTACAGTCTTTAGACAAATTCCCCAAAAGGTAATTACCATCCCCTCGAAACACTGTGGTAATTCCCACAAATCGCTGTCGTTCCGTAAATCTACTACCTGATAATTCGCAGGTGCCAACACCAATAACCAGTTCATCATGAATAGTCAGATCGTGATCTACAGTCCAAGGTACACCATTCATTTTGGCATAAAGTGCAACCGTCAAATTTTGTAAAGTGTATTGCAGCTCATTTTCCGATTGATTAATTGTGGCTAAACGAACCTCTTGAACGGGAATACCTGCCATTAATAGAAGTGATTTGGAGTGGAGGTAGGGATTCTCGGAATCTGGTAGCCGTGTATGGTTATCCAGAAGCACCACCATTGCGGCATCAGGCATAATCTCTCGACTAGCTAAAGTTCCTTCAATTGTTTCCCTATAAACAATGGCGGGTGGATTGTGTGTATTTTTCAACCACGGAAGGGGTTCTAATGTAAATTTCGGATTAAAAAGACCAAATATTTTTGCCAATCCACCAGTGTACCGGGATGTTTCTTGCCACTCTACATTTCTATCGTCATCAATTTTTTTCTTCTTAATGCTAATACCGTCACGTAAGCTAACGAGAAAATTTTCAACTGCACCTTGTGCTGTATCTGGGAAAAAGACAATTATTTCTGGAGTCTTTTTAGAAAAAGTTTGACGGCTGAATGGTCCATATTGATCGATGCCAACCCAAGGATAAAGCGATTTTTTAGTCCGTGCCGCATCAAAGCAATACTCAACTGATGATGCTGCAATTACAGACTGATATTCTTTCGTATTTATAGCTTCAATGCGAGCGCCAATTGTTGCTTGTAGATCGGGTGCGATGTTCAAAGTCGCTTTATTGGCAAGAAACTTATGGGCTTTATTAGTAAGAAAACTATGCATTTCAGTCAGAGTTGCATCAACTGCCGGTCCAATCAATAGCTTACTATGCTCGTTATTAAGCGCCGATTCAAAATTTTTGTACTTATCGCCAAGTATTGCTTTCAGACAACTACTAAACGAGGCTTTAGAACCTTCTAGCCAAACTTCTTCCTCATGAATAGAATCTATTTTGTCAAAGGATTCAGAAAGATAAACAATTTGTGTTGAAAGACTATCTATCCGCCCAACTAAGCGTCGCTGACCCGGAGCGCATTGACGGCGAACCACATATAAATCCCGAAGTTCAACACCCTCATTTTGAAGTGTGCTTAGGGAGGCATGAATTTGCCAATTAGTTTTGAGACGAAGAAATAATCCAATACCAGATTCATCGTTCTGAATCTCAAAAGTTTTTGCTTCAAGAATGTATTTTGGAAAGACCTTGAAACTAGAAATAATGTCTGGTAAATTTTTGACAGCGCTAATAACTTCACGGATAAGTTCTTTTTTTTGAGCAAGGAAAGTAAAAGGTTTGCGCTTTAAAGGATTATATTCTAAGAAAATATCTGGTAGTAAATAGCTTATCCTACTGATTATAAGTTGTAAATGTTCCTTACAGCTCAAATCCTCCAGTTGACCAAAAGACTTCTGGGGATTTGTGACCTTGGGAATACCGTACAGTTTACCTTTTCGCCAGTGAAAAAACCACTCATCTCCCAGTAATTCTATAAAACTTTTTAATTCCTGGCTATTCGGTAGGTTTTGCACATATCCTTTGAAGGTTTGTGCAGAGAGTGCTACCTTGAAACCGTTGAGTTGAATATCCAATTTACTCATAAATATACTTATATTTAAATAGAATTTTTAGGATTAGTATTATAGGTGATTGCTCAATAACATGAAGGTGATAAAAATTGCATTATTGAAAATAATATTACATTTTAAGTTGGTAGTTTTATACTATAAAATGAGTCTTGTCTATTATTTTAGCGTTGAAAACTTATAGGTATCCTACATGAATAAAGTAGTGATTACCGTACTTGGCTTTAGTGCGATTACCCATCGTTGTAGTAGTGCAGTTAGTCTAAGCCGAAATAATTTAGAGCTGCATGGTAAGCTCATCTAATTTGGTATAAATTGTATTTGACAAAAAGGGCAAGATATAAAGGAACATCCTGTCAATAGCGGTTCTTTTGAACCCATTTGAGATATTTTGACGATGGACAGACAACGGACGATGGACAGACAACGGGCGATCAACTCGCAGCCTCCAAGATGTCAAATGGGTTCTATACAAATAGCTATCTCTAGAGAGTTATAGCAGTGATTTGTTTAAACTTCCCCAACGGAAAGCTGTTGTAGAGTGTCGAGTTCTCAACCAGCTTTCTGCTTACGAGACGGTGGAGAGTTCGTCAGTGACTTGAATCCGACCTTTGAGCAGGGAGCGAATTAGGCGATCGAGCGAGCCGCGTTCTTCTTCGCTGATGGACTCATCGAAGATGGCAGCCATGAGGCCGTAGCGGTCAGCTTTAGTGAGGCGGTGAGTATCGGTGACAGTGGCGATTAATTCGTTGATAGCGCCTGGGAGAAGGTTGAGGGGAGACATGGGATTGCTTTGAACTCGACACCTCAATCATCGCCTTGTTTCCCTTAAGAGCAAGTGATGGTGCTGCTATTTTTCCGTGATAATACCGAAGGTGTTGGGTAAGCCACGTCCGTGTTACAAGCGATCGAAGTCACAATAACCCAGTGGATCTGCGGAGCAACTAGAACTTTTGGCGCTGCTGAAATTAGGTACGGTTGATGCGCTGAGCAATTCATAAAAACCAATTCAACTCAAGTCGTATTCAGCAATATTCGCCTCGCGCGATCGCATCCATCCTACCTCGCTCGCCGAACGCCCGATGAAAGCTTAGCCCCTAAAGTGTTGGAAAAACTCACACCCTGCGTTTTTCCACACACTTGCCTGTACCTCCTTTCCCTCATCGCTACAGACAGCCAATAATGCTTCGGCTGCTGCGCCTGCATTTATGCGGATGCCGATGCAGCGATCGCGCTGTATAATGCTCAGCGAAGGAACGGGCTAATTTTGTCCAGTCCCGTCTTGAACCAAGCGACGGATGCTGTATATTCTACGTCCGCCCTCCGTGAGCTGGACTACCACGTTAAGAAATACCCCCGACCGATACAGTATCTCCGTCAATATGCCAGACTCTCAGACGTGGACACAATCGCGCTTATTATGAAAATAGAAGGCACGGCCTAGCATTGCTCAAGAAAATCTGCGAAGAGCTCTCCATCCTCAAAATCAAAACCCTAAGTGCTGCACGGCCCGTCGCTTCGTTTCTTCGCCCCGGCGATCGTACTTAGCGGTCGTCACAGGGGAAGCGTGACCTGCCAACTTCTGCACTGTCACGATATCGACTCCAGCATCGAGGAGGTCTGAGCAAAACGTCCGCCTGAAATCGTGGGGAGAGAAAGAATCCACTCCAGCGAGTTGAGCCCGTCGCTGCAAAATCTTTAAGACACCATCCTCCGTCATCCGCCGAAATTGAATTTCTCCTCCCTTACGGATGGGAAAAAGCAACGGGCCCGGTTCCTCTCCTCTCAAATTGAGCCACTTTTCTACCAAGGCCATCGCTGCCTCTGGGAGATAGACCATCCTGTTTTTCTTCCCCTTCCCGAATCGAATTTCCAATGCTCCAGTGGAGCGGTTGAAATCGTCCAAATTAAGGCTGACTGCTTCAGCGCGGCGGATGCCTCCCCCCCGCAAGATAGCAATCAAGGCTGCATCTCGAACATCAACGGTACTCTCGCCAGAGCAACTTTGCACCAGCGCTGCAATTTCATGTGGGGATAACGCTCGCCCCCTTGGTTTTCCCGATTGCTTGACGCTTCTCACGTCTACCGCCTTGCTGTAATCCAGGGGGTCGATTAAATCTAACCGCAGAGCCTCCTTCAACACACGCCTCAAGGCGCACAGCATTTGATTGACCGATGCCGGCGCGTACTTTTTCTCCAAAGCCGAGCGCAGCGCTGCCGTGTGCTTGTAGCGCAATGCTGCCCAATTCAACGTCATCCGGTCGCACTCCGAGCCCGCCAGCAACTTCGCCATGATGTCGAGTCCTGCCGCCATCGTTGCCTTCGAGCGATCGCTTCCCAAACTGTCAAGGTACACCTCCGCAGGATGCAATGCCAGTGGCACCGGTGCGTGCAACTTCAAGGTTTCCGGCTGTTGCTCTCCAATTCGGTTGAGCATTTACTCTTGATAAGTGTGGTTATAAATACTAATTTAGACTAAAAAAGACTTGCCTTTATCCAAAATTTACCTCTCAAAAGAGTCGCCCTCAGCAGCACCTGGAGGTTGGTTCTCCCCGCCTGGCAGAGGCTATTAACAAGCAATATTGTTACAATTATTCATCTAGCGGGTGCATCTTCAAACCTGCTTTGAGGAGAATTAAAGGGCGATGTGGCTTAAATTTGGTGTTGCTCTCTTGGCGACTTTCCTGACGGGGATTCATGAAGTGGTACGGGGAAAAGCTAACCTTGCTTGTCACGCTCTGCGGTGTGGGTGCGCTTGCTTTCCAAGCCGCGTTGTTCAAACAAATCCAAGAACTTTTGCTGCTGAGCGAGGCTGGGGAGATAAATGGTGGAAAAGGGGTCACTTTCCTCAACTTAATGTCTAGTATTTTTTATAGCATAGGCACTAGACAAGAAGCTCAATTAAGGTGCTAGACAAAAAGCTCAATTAAGGTGCTAGACAAAGCTCAATTAAGGTGCTAGACAAAAAGCTAGAGGCGCTAATTTTAAGCTAGCGTGATACTAGACAATTAAATAGCATTATGCTAAATTGCGGCTAGTTTATTACTAGACAAGACTATGACGAGCAAAACTAATAAGCCCGAAACCACAACAAATAAAAGGCTTCAACTCAACTTGAGACTGGACGGACGGGAGGACTTGGTAGAAGCTATCAAGGCCACCGCCGAAACAAAAGGCTTAAGCGTAAACGCTTGGGTTGTGGGCTTGCTGGAGTCAGCGACAGGGGTGGAACCCGCTAATACAGCGCCGACAGGTGGGGATTTAGAAGCGGCAGTTACCTCTGTACTAGATAAATTGCTAGCAGATAAGCTAGTTAATATCAAATCAGAATTAAAAGCTGAATTGCTGGGGGAGTCGGCGGCCTGAGCGAGGGCAACGATGAATCGCTCAGGCTTGAATTGCAGGCTGATGTAGGTTGGGTAGAGCAAGAATTGAACGAGGTTCGCGGTAATTGCAGGGTGCTCAAGGAGGAACGCGACGAAGCCCGCGCGGACTATGCCAAGCTTCTAGAATCTAGTACCGCAGTGGCGGACAATCTGCGAGAGGATATTCGGCAATTGCGATCGCAACTCGAAGCCGAACGGGCCGATCGCCAGCAAGTCGAAGCCCAACTCTCCGACCTGCAAAAACGACTGGATGAAGCCGAACGGAATCCAGCACCAGAAATTGAGTTATCAGACAAAGCCGGTAAAGTTGCAAGCCTGACGGGGTGACAACCCCGTTAAAACATAGACTCAATCAAGGACATAGCTCTCATACCCTTCTGAAAAAATGGCAATTTATTAGGTCTTATTTTCATTAATTCAACAACTATTTCCTGACAATATTCTATGCCTAATACCCAGGATTGACCCGATAATCCAATCCAAAAGCTACTATGCCGAGCTACAGTTCGCCCACTTTCTGTGAGGCGACCCACATATTTTTGAATGCCCATTCTTTTAATTTTGTCTCCTTGAAAAATAGCGCAAGTATAGGCAAAAGCTATTAATAAAATCAAGGTTTTTAAGCGCTCGTCACAAGCGTGACTTTTTTCGAGGTTATAGCCTCCTGTCTTGCAATCTTTGAACATAGCTTCGATCCCACTTCGACATCTAAATGTAGCCACAGCTTTTTTTAAAGTTCCTACATTTGTGAGGAGATACCAACCTTCATCTTCAACATGACCTTGATATCGACGCTTCCAATAACCTGCGATATCAAACTTGCCAAATCCTGTTTGCTTCGTCACTTTAACATCCCTAAAATAAAAGCTAGTACCTGGCATCAAACCCAACTCACTCAATCGCTTATATTCTTTACCTGCTTGTTCAATATATCGCCCCTTTTGTATTCTTAAAACAAACCTTACATTCTGATCGCACAGCCATTTTCCCAGTTTGACACTCCCAAATTCGCGGTCTCCTATTATCACAAATTTATATTTCTTTAACAAAGTCAGGATGGGACCAATCAATCTTTTTTGATCTTGGATATTACTACATCCTTTTTTCGGTAAGATTTGCCAGTATAATGGTAATGCTCTCCGCTGAAATATCAGGCTGATGACAAAGATATTTTTGTCCCGCCACTGCGTTCTATCAATGGCAACTTTCAACTCTTTTTGCTGGTTAACTTGAGTTCTTAAAATGTATTTAATCAGGGGAAACCACAGATTCTTAACATTGAGAATAGGTAGCTTCAAAAATCTTTGAATCCCTCGTCGCCTGCTCTCAAACAAAATTGGATAAGGCATTAATGTTGCCAGGGATTCAATGCTAACTTGTTTCTTGATTTGAAGCAGAAAGATTAAAATACTCAGGGTTAAGTATTCTGCTTGTTTCAGTTGTTTCTGGAAACAAATTTGGTAAAATGGAGGTAACATTTTCTATAGATGGGGTTGTTTAACGATATTGACCCCATCTTTTTTTACCATAAATCGGTCAAACCTTTGTTAGCTATGGGTTTTAACGGGGTTGTCACCCCGTCAGGTTGCAAGCTTCTTTAAAACTCTGCTAGCCAAAGATACCAAGCTGGTCAAAGATATAAAGCAAGACAAAGACGTAAAGCTACCCAAGGATACTATCTCGAAAATTGAGGAGATTTTAGGGGGTGGCGATGGATAAATTGGATGAGTACAAATGGTGGGGGAAACCCGGCGAACCTCCCCAAAATCTCAAAACCAAAAAGCAGCTCGCAGAACTGGGGTTATCGCCCCTAAAAGCAGTCGGAATTATCAGGGCGCAAAAGTACGATGTTTTGCTTTATGACCCCGACAACCCAGAGTCCTGTCGCCCTAAAAGAAAACCGACAGAAAAGCAACTCGAAACGCTTGCTGCTAACCGTGAGAAAGCCCGAATCAAGCGCGAATATAACGACTGGTACAAAAGCAGGGAACGACTAATCGAACAGGACAGGGTGGCTGCTGTGCGTTGGGCGCGTGACGAATTAACCAGGGATGACTGGGTAATTCTGGATACTGAAACGACGGAACTGCACGATGCTGAAATCGTGGAAATTGCTATCATCAATCCGACGGGTGAACCGCTGCTAAATACACTCGTAAAGCCCACGATTCCCATCCCGACTGATGCTGCTGAGATTCACGGCATAACGGATGAAATGGTGGCAAATTCGCCTTTTTTTCCTGATATTTACTCGCAGATTGTAGAGGCGCTGAAAGACAAACGAGTATTCATTTACAATGCTTTTTTTGACATAACAATTCTAGATTACTGCCGGAGATTGCACGATCTAGAAAGCTTCAATTTAAGCAGGCGCTATGAGTGCGTAATGACCTGGCACGCTCAGTGGGCAGGTGACTGGAGCGATTATCACGAAGGCTACCGATGGCATCCTCTTTGTGGCGACCACCGCGCTCTGGGTGATTGCTTGGCAGTGCTGGAGCGGATAAAAAAGATGGCTGCGGATGACGATAAATTTCATTGCCCCGTGCCTAGACCTGAGTGAGACGATCGTCCAAAACAAAAAAGCTCCCCGACCGAAAATGTCAAGGGAGCTTTTTTACACGATGGGTAATTTGCAATTGGTAATTGGCAATGAGTCTTTGCCCCAATTACCAACACTATAACGGTTTCAGGAGTTTTGGCGATCGGCTAATTCGATTCGCACTTTTTTATTTTTTTCTCGTGCTGAAATCTTTCAGCTTCATAGCCGGCACGAGAAGCGGGAGATTGCAAATCTTCCTTTTGTCCACCACTTTGATAATGATGTTGGCCCTTGATAAATTCAAAATGAAATTCGTGATTTGTCATTCTCTCTCCCGTCGCTAGTTCGTTTGTTTCTGTCAAATCGCCTCTAACACAGTCGCGCTCGGTTATGTTGTCGATGTGAGCGTGTGCGATGTTCAGTGCGGCCATCCGATCGTCGGTTAATTGCTGAATTTGCTGTGGTGGTTGCCAGCGATGGCCCCAGTTCTGGCGAAGTCGGGGGAGGGCGATCGGACTGGGAAAGAGTTCGGCAGCGCTAACCCAAACACCAACACCGGAAATCTGACTCGCTCCCGTAAGCATCAAACTGTTGGCGCGATACCCTTGCCAGCATTCCTTGCCGGGATTCTTGCCACAGTCGATCGACAGTCAGAGGTTCGCGTTTTATAACCTTGACCGTGCCGATCGCTTCACCTACTGGCAAGGTTGAATAAATTACAATGCTATCGCCCGCTTTTAGAGAGGTTCCTTTCGTTGCCTTTTCTCAATTCAATTGTTTTTGGATTGCAGTCGAGGAAGAACGCATCAGCCCACGTCGGGCGGACAGAGATTAAGTAAGTGCTGCTGGGTTTATTCATCTTCATCCTCATTCCGTCTCAACGCCTCCCTTAACGCTTCTTGCATTCGCTACAGCTAAGTCAATGCTTTCGCTGGCAATATCTATCAATTTCTGTTCGGGTTCTTCCAGCCACGACGTATCTGTAAATGGATTGCAGATGTGCGCTTCGGCTCTGAGTTTTGCAGCTTGCAAGAAGGCGATGCAGGTAGCTAATTCATCAGGAATTGGTGGATTGCCGGAATGTTCATACTGCTTCATGGTTGGCATCGTTTTGCTCTCCTTAGTTGTAGTCGTGGTTGTTCAAGTCATCAGAGAGGATAATATTTCCACGTCTTACAAACTCTGCAAAGATTGCGTCGTAGATGGGGTCAAGAATGAAGTCGGGAATCACCCTTAATAACTTACTGAGCATTGTTATTACCCCTTTCGTTTTGTAGGAACTCTTGAATTTTGGGCAACTGTGCAATCTCTCCATCATCGTAATTTTGAATTAGCCACTTCAAGAGGCTTTTTCCGTGGCGTGAATAGCTGCGTGTTGGATGACCGTTTTTTTCACCACACTTTAAAACTGACTTGATAATGTGGCGTATATTTGCACCCGATAAAGCAGCGTCAGACACGGACACAAATAATTGCTCAGGAGCCAGGTTAGGGAACATCTGACCAAACCGTCGGACAGTCCACACGAAGCCGGAAACTTCGCCGGACAGCTTATCTGACAACGGTTCTGGCTGTCCGTTGTCATAGTCGGACACTTCCTCTGGGGAATCCTCTGGGGAATCCTCTGTCGGACTATCGGACGGCTTTTTATCGCCCAAATTAAACTCCAAATCGTAAACTCGCTCCCAGTATTCAGAGTCAAATGGCTGTGGTTTTTGACTGGTTTCAGCAGTCGCTATCCCTGCCTCACACTGGATTAAATACTGTCTAAATTTCTCGATATCAAAAGCCAGTTGTTCGTCTCTTTCTTCTGGCATAAGCTTGATAACAGCCTTCTCAATACGAGGCAACAAACCGACGTTTCCATTCCCCAAAGTCGTAAAGAAAACTGGAATCTGCTTGGCTTCAGATTCAGCCATTAACTCGTTAAGCTGTGCTAAGAGCATTGCCCTTTGAGCGTTATCGGAGACGATGTACTGGTTCTTAATCGACAACTCAACCAGCAGATAATCGCCCTTAGTTTTACCGTCTGCGGTCTTGACCAAAAGCCCCTGGGCTACAATCGCCATGTTTGCCCGCAAGTTTGCATCTCCAACCAATCCAAGCGCTTCAAGGTTTAGCGACTGAGCTAAGACTAGAAGGCAAACATTGTAATCTCGACCGACTGTAATAATGTCGAGCAACATCAATTCAATCTTTGCCCAGAGAGCCTTGTAAGCCTTTCTAAGCGTCAAAACGATGGATGACCAATCCTCTAAAATCAAGCGTAACGGGGGTAGATGTTTGCGGTCATCTTCGGATATGTTTTCGAGTCTGGCTAAGAAAATCTTGTGGAAATTCTCAATTAATTTGTAAGCTTTCGTCGGGTCAATCGAATTAAAAATTGTTAGTTTCCCCGCTTCCCGCAACCCGCAGAAACTGTCGTTTTTCCGTCCAAGAATCCATACCGATGCAGTTTGTCCTTTGCTTCGTGCTTGGCTGTACACAGAATCTAACCACGCACTCAGAGTGTGACTTTTCCCCGCCCCGGTAGACCCTGCAAGAATCATTGACTTGTCGGAATATGCCAAGTCATCTAAGAGTTGTTCTCCGGGGTTTTTGGCTGACTTAATTATTGATACTGAATCAGATTCTACTTTGTCGCTAGGGTTGTTAATACCGTCGAGTGTTTGAGTACCTGTCAACTGGAATGGAGTCTTTTGGTTTCGCAAAAAGGCGATGTATTCTTGCTTCTTCTCATCCGACAATCCCGCAGTTTCTGCATCAAAAATGGCTTCCTCAGCCTCCAGTTGAGCAATCTTAATATCGGCTTCACCCAAAACTTCGCATTGCTTGAGAACCACAGCGCAATCGTTGGCGGTAGCATCCAAATCGCCCTGCACCTGGACTTCCCTAATTGTCACATTGCGGTAATCTTCCAGTAACTCAGCACGAGCAGCCAGTTGCCCTTTTGCTAGGTCGCGTTTCTCTGCAATGACCTCATAGTTTGCAAGCTGTCGCTCGGAGTTTTGCAAGCTTCTTAAACCCATTCCCGCGACACCAAAGCTACCAGCAGCAAGTGCCATCCACAGTGCTTTATTTGGATTTGTGGCGGGTATTGTGTCCTTAAAAACCACTTCACGGGGGATGCCGTTTGCCTTCCACTGTTGTGCGTGGTACTCGGTCATGATGTAGGGTTTGCCTGCCTTGTCAGCACATTGCAAGGCTTGTTTGTTGTTACGGATGCAGAGTCGCACCCTATTGCTGGCTGTTCCCTGGATTGCGTTTATTCCGCTATATATTCCCAGTAAAAGCGCCAAAGCAACTGCCGACAACTTGCCAGCAATCGGGAGTCTTTCAAAGGTCAGAAGTAACGCACGATTAGATTTCAAGAGTTGAGCGTGTTTTTCGGTTAATGGTGTCATTACTTGCTCCCTCCTTTGGCTCTGAAGATGAAGCAAAAAACGATGATGGCAAGAGCAATTGACGGCAAGTAATCAAAGTTATTAGAAGCAGGTTTTTTTACTGTTTGAATTTCTTTAATGCCTGTCTCTAGGCGTATTTTTGCCTCGCTTACTTGCTGCAATTCAGTAGCTGGTTCAGCGAGGCTAGCAATCATGCCAAGCGTCACGCCACCGCCAACAATTGCAGTAGGCAAGCGATGCTTAGACTGCCCGGTAATCTTGGCTGCTAAATAAATTTGATAGATGCCAATTGCAACCATTGACCCGCCCGCGGCTTGCATGGCATGGAACATAAAAACCACTGCTGAACCAAGCGCTGTGGGTGCGATGACTTCACAGAAATTAGCAGCGTCCCGGTAGTGGCGCTCAGCGTTGGTTTCTTCCGGCTGCGGTTGGTCAATTGTTGGTGCTGGTGCTGTAGCTTGATATTGCTGCTGCTGCTGTTGTTGCTGTTGAATTCCCCCTCCCGAAAAGGAAAGGGGACTGGCCCCGATGAATTCGTGCATAAGTCCCCTCTTGCTTAACGGTTGTTGAAGTTCATTACGTTCGCAAACCAGCCCCCAAACCCTCTAGCTGTACCAGTTGCCGAAACGCTGTTGGAGAGGCTGGCTGATCCAATGACAACTGGTACTTTTTCCTGAATCCCTTTGTCCGAGCCGACTGTTGCGCGACTGAGCAGCTTCTGTCGCCTTTCCCTAAGAGACTCTTGAATTGTTTGCCTTTTCTCTGCAACTTCGCCCCGATTTGCGATGGCCTCCATCTTGTTCTCGTGTCGCCACAGCTCGGCCTGTAAGTCGCCTGTGAGCTCGGAAGCAATCTCGGCTAGTCCGTGCTGACGCTTGGTTTCAATCTTGAGCATTGCTGCACGGTCTTTGGCATCTAATTGCTCCATCTCCGAGCCGAATTCCGCATTGAGCTTGCGGATTTTAGCGATGGCATTCCCGACTTTGGAGCCGAATTTCTTCCGAATTTCCGTCCAAGTAACCTGTCCATCAGCGATTTTTCCCAGCGCTTCCAGATAGGTTTCCGCATTATCCAAAAACGGCTCCAAAACTAAGGCAAGCTGTTCGGCGTTGGCTGCTTTATCTGCCATCGCTTCAAGCTTCGTAACATCGCTCAAGTATGAAAGAATGTCAGCCTCTGTGTCGGCCCAATCTCCCGCTTTTTCGTCAATGTATGGGCTGTGTCCTGCTGCGGGATTGCGTATTGCTATGCTGCTGGTGTCGTTGCGTCCAAAATCCATGCAATAATCTCCTATTAGGGTTAATACGGTGAAACCTGAATCCCCCAGCGCAAGCTAGGGGAGGCTTGCAAGCCAGTCGATTACTTGTCAAGGTGGGTCGGCTGGCTTGAATTAAAGTTGTTGCTGTTGTTGTTAATCGTGACGTTTCCATGAATAATTGTCGGTTCCGGAACTCGTTTTGCTCCAGACTGATAGCCTGTGTCGTAGCCGACCGCAAAGACAAGAGCGTTGGTCAATAACGCACCGCCAACCATTATCTTTGTCACGTTTTTGTCGAAGTCTTTGTCATCATCAAGCATTGCCTAAACCTCCTCAGATTTCACGTCAATTGCATCGCCATTTTTAGATAAGTCCTGGCGTGTTGGTGTTGGCTTATGGTTGATAACTGTGCCAGCGATAAAATCACCCTCGATTTTCTCAACGTAATTTCCGCCGTTAGTATTGATAACCCGTTTTCCCGGTTTTCCGTCCTCAAACACCACGCCATTGATGATTCGTACCATTTTTAATCCCTCAAACTACTAATTTGACCAACTACTGCAATCGCTACAGCATCCGCTACACCTTCATCTCGTAACTGTAATGCAGCAGCCTGTATAGCTTCCTGTGGGCGGTTTCCCACAACATTAAAGGTTCTCGTTGTGTTACACTCGCGGCTGACTTTCACTTTGAAATAAGCCATTATTCCGCCCCTCCTAATTGCATCGCCCGCAACTGTGCCAGGACTTCGTTTTGTGCCTTTTGTTCGGCCTGAAAGATTGCCAAGCCTTGTGCTGCGCCCCGGTTCTGTGCTGCGTTGATTCTGGCTTTGTTTAAGTCAGAATCACGTTTTTGTGCCGCTTCATTCTCTGAGGCAATTTGAGCCAGAACTTGCATAACCGACTGATTCAAGGATGCCGAGGTAGTTGCAGCATTTTGACCAAGTTGAGTGATGCGTTGATCCAATGCTGGGGTGTATTCGTTGATTGTCAATGCTCCGGCTGGGGTCGCAGAAGGTGCGGTCGGTGTGGCTTCTACCAGCTTGCGGAGTTCGCTGAGTTTCCCAGCATTCAGTAGTTTGCAAGCTTTCAGGGCAAGCTCAGAGTATTGAGTAGCCCGCGCACCCCCACGCCGTAAGGCTTTAAGCTCAATGCCGTAGATATCTTGTAGCTTGGCAATCGCCTTCTGCAACCCAGACTTATTCAAATTAAGGATGCGCTGCACTTGCGCCGCTGAGTACCAACGTTCAATCGATTCTCTGAGAGAGGAATCGATTTCTGTAACCTCTACGTCAATCACAGCCTGGTTTTTAAGTTCCATAGTTTCGCCTGCTTTGGGAGAATCAATTCAGAATCGATTTGGAATCGATTCGCTATGTGTGCTATTTTAATCTAGAAGTTGCAACTCTGTCAAGTTACCATAAAAACGAAGTTGCGACCAAGATACCGCTACAAACCTTGTGAAATAATGGAGAGAAGTTACGAAAAATATATTTAGTCACTATGCCCGCAAAAAAAGCAGATTCAGGTTACGCCGCACTTAGGGGACATATACCCAAAGACTTATACAAGCGATTTAGGATACATTGCCTTGAGCGCGACGTAGACAACAGCCAGGGGCTAGAAGATTTGCTGCGTGAATATTTCGAGTTAAAAGAAAACAAAGCTGACAACACCGAAACTGTACCCACGCCCACTCGCACATCCACAAAAACCGATTGCCCCACAGAACCGCAGCCAGCGGAGCCAACCGCAACAAAGCCAGCAGCAGCGAAAGCCAAACGGGGCAAGGGAAGTAAAGAAGCTAGCTAATGTCTAGTGCGTATCTAGTAATGGAGAAAATTTTGTGAGTGAACCAGTTAAAGCAACCCGCGCCACTATTCAATTAAGCGATACCTTGTCGATCGACGGATACATGATGCCAGATGGAGAATTTCGGGCCGGGATAGCTGGCGCGTCAGTGCTGCTCGGTCACGGAAAAGATTGGTTTAACAGGTTGGCGTCGAGAGCTCCTGATAAACTCAAAGCTTTACAGGCAGGAGGTTTTACAGGTCGGCTTCAACCAGTCACGATTCCCCGAGAAGCGGGAACCAGGGGTGCGTCGCGGGCCCAAACAATCAGCCTCAAAGATCTCACAGCCCTAATCACTGTCGAGGCTGATTCTAAGAACAAACGAGCGATCGCACTACAAGCGGCGTTCACACTTGAAGGCTTAGACGGGCGGTTCCGGGAAGCTTTCGGAGTACCGCAGCGCACACCTGATGAACGCCGACGGTTTTTTGGCATGACCTATGAGGAATTCTTGGAAGCTCTTGCGGAAAACCGAGCCGAACTAGATACGCTGCGATTGCCGGGGGACGACTTGTACTACCCAGAGGGCGATGAGGAGTCTGGTTGAATTGCTCTCAAGATTCTTCCCAACCGATCGCCTCACCGACCCGCAGCCAACAGCAGCGACAGCCAACAGCAGCGACAGCCAACAGCAGCGACAGCCAAGCGGGGTAAGGCAAGTAAAGATGCTAGTTGATGTCTAGTAAAGTCTAGTAAAAGTCTAGCAGCGCTCGTGCTTGGTAAATTCCAAATATGGGGGAAATAAAAAAACCAATTAATGTCTAGCGACTATCTAGCAAATGTCAAGCATTGGAAACAGACAACCATGATCCAAACCCAAACCAAAACAGTCACATTTGATGAGTTTGTTGCCTGGTATCCAGAGAACTCTGTCCGCCACTACGAACTACACAACGGAGTTATTGTCGAAATGCCTAATCCTACAGGAGATCATTCAGACGTTACAAGCTTTATCACCATCAAAGTAGCAGGTGAAATTGAACGTCGCGAATTACCTTACTCCATCCCTGGTCATTGCCTACTTAAACCCGTCCGCGATCGGGCAGGTTATCAGCCAGACGTAATAGTCCTAGACCGAACTGCGGTCATCAACGAGCCACACTGGAAAAAGGAATCTGTTATCACGATGGGCTCTTCGGTACGACTGGCTGTAGAGGTCGTCAGCACGAACTGGCGGGACGATTACCATCTCAAATTCGCTGACTATGAAGAGATGGGCATTCCCGAATATTGGATTGTGGACTATCTCGGTTTGGGTGGTCGCAAGTTCATCGGCACTCCCAAACAACCCACTCTCTCGGTTTGCCGCTTGGTTGATGGAGAGTACCAGGTCACACAGCTTAGGAACGATGACACAGTTGAGTCGCTGGCTTTCCCAGAGTTGAGGTTGACGGCTGAACAGATTTTTCGCGCTGGCTTGCCACCAACCGAACCGAGCTAGAGAGACTGGGGCGATCGCGAAGAGGTGATGAGTCTGGTTGAGTTGCTATCAAGGTTCTCCCCGGCGATCGCATGCAGAGAGTTGGGGCGGTGCGGACGAGCGGCTGATTTCAATAGTTCGTTTACGGTTATTTGTGGGATAAAAAAACGCTGTATGTAGAGTTCTAAACACACTAAAACACCGATGCCTATTGGTTTTCTCGATCCAATTCTGTGGTATTTTTTGTGGCTTATAAGGCTGCAAAAATACACATTATATCTGAAAAAAGCAATAGGCGATCGGCTGATTGTATATATCCCGCACATCTACGCTACCAACTAACTTTTTAGGCAAGGGCGGGGAAGGCTCACCGATCGACACAGTAAGGATGCTGGGGATTTATGTCTCGAAATTGCCAATATCGCAGATTTACGCCAATTTGCCCAAAATTAGAGCAATAAATTGACGCAACAATGAAATATGCGGTAAATTATTGGTAGTGAAGCGAGGGAGAAAAAATGTAACAGCACAAGTGGGAGCGGAATGTAAAAAGTGTAACCATGTATCTCACTCCCGGCAGAATATCAATTGATAAATAGCCAAGCTGAAATACTTGATTTATCGGCTTCCAAATTCACTAAGCAAGCGCTCAAGACTTACATAAAGCACTTAGAAAAGCATCTCCAAGATGCGGATTCTATCGTAGCGTAAGGCTTGCAGGCATTATTCCCACTCGTTTTCAGAAAAAAAAATCGCTGCACCTGTTGAGAGGCCCAGCAAAAACAAAAATTATTAATTTCAATATACCGTAGTCTATCTACTGTTGTCAGCAATTTGTCTACAAAATTTGTCTGCAAGTGGCAAATAAGTGGCAAACAGACAGTGAACAGTTTGCGGCCTCTCTGAAATATAGGTGTAGCGGGTCAACCTTCCTAGGGATAACCCGGCTATGGACACCATTGTACCAAATCCAGACAAATTTAGTCAAGATTCATTCCCTGATTCGGCAAGTTTAGATAACTTTGACCAAGATTATGCAGATAAGCTTGTCTACAACGATGTAGTAGTCAAGTCAGGCGTTGACCCGGACATCTGTCGCTTAAACTTCCCCACTGCGATCGGAGAAGATTTTTATGATGGCCTTTACCGCGACACCGACAAGACAACCAACAGCGGTGGCGGTATAGAAGCGGCCCGGAACCTTGCCCGGTGCATGGGGGATGCAGGATACCACCTCGGAAATACCTTTTACCTACCATCGGATTTAGTCGGAGACACCAAAGCAGCCAAATTTGGCATTATCAAGGCTAAGGGAATTTATAGGCCCGCCGGGATGCCCGCGATCGGGTTCAGGACAACCAATGGTCGCTACAGACAACTAGCCGGTGCACCGATCGCACTCAACATCAAGAAAGAAAGCAAAGGATTCGGCGAAGCTACCGCCCAGAAGGTAGAAGCGCGGCGCTACCATCAGCCGATCGGCAAACCGCTAGAAATATTTTTCCCCCGCGTAACAGTCGCGATTGGGGAATTGGTAATGGCTAAGGCTGGCTTACCTATGCCAGAATTTCCCGTGATTGGACTAGACGGGGAATGGCTTGGCTTTTGGGATTTGGTACGTGAGAGCGGTTGCCCGATCGTCATCACCGAAGGGGAAAAGAAGGCACTGGCGCTGATTTCTCGCGGGTATGCGGCGATCGGATTACCCGGCATCAATACGGGCTACAGAGTCACGGAGCGCGGCGAAACGATAACCAATCCCGACGGTACAGAATATCAGCGGGCAATTGCACGGGGACTGCACGAGGCGCTGAAGCCCTTCGACACAGCCGATCGCGAGATAACAATCATTTTTGATTACCGCGCGGGGGATTATTCCCAGAGTAAGGAATTTAAGGCGGCCTGTACCACGGCAAAATTATTCAAAAATGCGAGCGGCAAAATTGCACAGTTGCCGGGCCCTGATAAAGGGATTGACGATTTTGCGGTTGCTGGCGGCGATGTTGACGCGGTAATTTCGGCGGCCCAAGACATCAAGAAACTGCAAGCCGAAAATCTATGGCGGAGTTACCGGGGATTTTCCCCGCACATAAAATCGAATACCCGCTACTTTGACGCACCCGCGCCAGAATCCGGCACAGTCACAGCAGTCAAGTCAGGACTGGGTACGGGGAAAACTGAATGGCTTAAAGATAAAATTGCCAGCGAGACGA
This sequence comes from Tychonema sp. LEGE 07196, assembly GCF_963890365.1. Classification (NCBI taxonomy): domain Bacteria; kingdom Bacillati; phylum Cyanobacteriota; class Cyanophyceae; order Oscillatoriales; family Microcoleaceae; genus Tychonema; species Tychonema sp. LEGE 07196. Next base: position 33,470 of record NZ_CAWPRX010000210.1, read on the forward strand.
GCGGGGCTCAAATAAATCTCACGCACCGCAACAGCTTAGGCTTGCAGCTTGCGGAAAAATTGGGGAGCAACCACCTCGACGCGCACGATGGCTACAAACTTTTTCTAGATCCGAATGCACGGCTAACTCTGTGCATTGATTCCTTATTAAAGATTCCCGCCGAACGCTTAGAGGGCTGCACCCTGATTATTGACGAGTCGGCATCTGTTGTTAAACATCTTCTGTGCTCGCGCACCCTCTTCAAGAATAGATCGGAAATCTTGGAGCGCTTCGAGCTTGCCTGTAAGGTTGCCGATCGCATCGTACTCACCGACGGGAATCAAGCCGACTGGGTAGTCAACTACATTGCGTCGCTGACCGGCAATAAAGCCGTGCTGAAAATTGAAAACCAGTTCAAGGGAGGTACTCCCCCAGTAACTTTTCTCATCCCCCCATTGGGCCCGGACATTCACGGGAATATGGTTCGGCAAAATCACAAATTTTTTGAGAGGTATTCTCAACAGATTTTAAATTCTGGCTGCCCTGCCGTAGCTACAGACTCCTTGCAAGAGGCAGAAGCGCTGGCAAAAAGGCTGACTGAGGAACTCGGTGATGGCATTCTGCTAACCAGCAAAACAGTGACTGAGGATTGGGCTAAGGAATTACTCAAAGATCCCGATGCTTATTTTGAGGCCCAGCAGCCTGCATGGCTAATCTTTACCCCCACAGCAGAGTCGGGGGTGGACATCTCGATCCGGCGTTATTTTAGTGATGTTTTTTGCTGGTTTGTGGGTGTTCTAGGCATTGATGAATGTATGCAGATGTCGAGGCGGGTACGGCATCCGATCGGACAAATCTACATCTACTGTGCCGAGCGGGGATTTCCAGCCAATAACGACAGTGGCGCGACTTACTACAAGCAAATTGCCGAAAATGTTGCCGCGCGGGTATCAGCCGAAGCCGTCACCCTGACTGATGCAGCACTCACCGAAGCCACAAAAGCCGAGATTGAGCGGCAGGCAAAATCACCGCACTTTCTTACTTACTGCAAGATTCAGGCTAAAGAAAATCTTGAGCGACGCGACTTGCGGGGATATCTTTTCAAAGCTTTCGCTGCTGCCGGGTACGGGCCAGAAATTCAAGATGGGGAAATTCAAGGGGGCGAGCTGCAAAAACTCGCTAAGGGAGAATGCCGTGACCTTGCCTGCCAGCAAATTTTTCAAGCCGAAGATATCACATTTAAGGAAGCCGAAGAAATTGAGCGGAAGCATTCTGCCAATTGGCTCGATCGATGCAAAGCTTTGAAACTCCGAATACTGGATCGGTTTCCGGGCCTGAAAGACTCCGAACTCTGGACTTGGGAATTTGTACGGCGCTTGCTTTACGAAAAGCGGACGCTACGCAGCCAACTTGAAGCGGCTTGGCTATTTGAGAATCAAGAGGATGCCGAATACTTGCAGCGGCGTAAATGGCGCGAGCCCTGCCAAACTTTCTTGCCAGATGTCTCCGATCGCTGGTTGAAGCTGCGGGCAATGAAAGGGCTGGGGCTGGAAAAATTTTTGGAGAAGGGCACGGCCTGGACAGCGAACTCACCCGAAGTGCAGGAAATTATCAAGCGCTGCAAGAAAAAGGCGATCGCGAATATTTTGGGCTACCCTACCCCTAAATATGAGATGCGCTTCATAAATAAGCTGCTGGCAATCATCGGCATCAAGCTCGTAGCACAGCAAATTCGCACGGGAGACAAGCGGGAGTGGGCTTATTTCTATTCCCCTACAGCAGTATTCAAAATGACCGACAAAGGCTGCAAACGCATCTGTTCGCTTCCTGAGAATTGGGAAGAATTGAGTGCTTTTACAACCTCTAAAATGGCTCAAAAAGTAGCTGCTCTAAAAGAGGCTGAGATGCTTGCTAGTAAAGAGTTTAAGGTTGTCACAGATCCCCCTATAAATGTAATAAAAAAAGGGGTATCTGTGACAGCACTAGAAACTACCCCAGAACAGTCGGAAACACCCCCGGAACCCATAGGGAGGAAGGCATGGGTGCAGCGCTGGGGAGGATGGGTAAGGGGTAGCTTCCTCGCTACGACAGACGGTGCTCAGTATTGGATGCTGATAGAGCAAGTAGGGGGCTGGATCGAGACGCTGGCATGGCCGGAGAACATCCGCTGGGAGGAAGCATAATGCTAGAAACCACCGCACAACTTGACCCCGCCGCCCACGCCGAATGCTTGGGATTCATCCGCTATGCCATTGCCACTGCCGATCGCCAAACAGCCCGCGACATCGCAGCAATTGTAAAGGAAGTTTACGAAAACGGCCACGCCGATCGAGCCGCCATCTGGCGCGACCTCTTGCAAGCTGAACAAAACCAATTCCGAGAACTGCTAGGCCCGCCGCCCCTTGCCTGCGACTTTGCCCGCCGCATCCGAGAAGCGCTTGGGTACAATTCCCCGGCAGTTGCTGGTGCGATTCAAACTGATTTAGAGAGAGTGATCGACCGTGGCGAATTGGTGGCGGCGGATGTGGCGGCGGTTGTGGACGATCGCAATTTCCTAGATTTTCAGGAGTTGGTCACACGTTGCCCAAAATACTTTGCCAAACTCCCCGCACCGCAGATCGAAGCCGCCACCAAAAAAAATAGCTAATTTTTGTGTGCCAAAAAGTCAGGCAAGTGCAGTATAAGTTCAGTCGGAAAGCTGTACAAAATCAGTGAGATTACAGGCATTTGCAGGGGCTGCACTTTACCTATATTTACACGAAAATATCCAGCAAACGGCTACAAATGCCTGAATTTGTCGGTCAAACGGCTGCCTTTTTGTGCTGTTCGTGTCTTGACCTGTTGAGGCTAGTTATGGCTGTTCTCAACAGGTAGCAAGCAATGGTTTTGCGATCGCAAACCTGACTTTTACGTGCAGACAAAAAATATCCACCCCCTATGAATATTCAACAGACTGCTTACCCGACTTTCAAACTCGCTCGGACAACAACTGTTTAACCGATTGCTTCATCGCGAGTCCGACAACAGCAATTTATGCAACTGTCAAGGCTGACATAACGACTGCTGCACTACCGACTTTCTAGCACTTCGGAAATTTGATTTTTAATTCAACTTACCATACCGAAACTTGACTATTAAATCAATTCAAGTTTTGTTAAAAACGCTAAAAAATAGCTAATTTTTGTGTGCCCAAAAGTCAGGCAAGTGCCGTATAAAGTCGGGCAAGTGCTGTACAAAGTTAGTGAGAATGCAGGCATTTGCAGGGGATGCACTTTACCTGCAAATGCCTGTAAATATCCTGCTTTCCGCCTGACTTTATACTGCAAACACCTGATTTTTTGTGCTATTCGTGTCTTTGCTTGTCGAGTTCGGTTATGGCTGGTTATGGCTGTTTTTGATAGGTAGCAAGCAATGTTTTTGTCCGTACAAACCTGACTTTTACGTGCAGACATAAAAATATCCACCCCCTATCAATATTGAGCATATTGCTTACCCGACTTTCAAACTCGCTCAGACAACAACTGTTTAGCCGATTGCTTCATCGCGAGTCCGACAACAGCAATTTATGCAACTGCCAAGGCTGACATAACGGCTGCTGTGTTGCCACTTTTCTCACACTTGCTTAACTTGATTCTTAATTCAACTTACCATACTGTAACTTGATTATTAAATCAATCCAGTCTTTGTTAAAAACGCTAAAAAATAGCTAATTTTTGTGTGCCCAAAAGTCAGGCAAGTGCCGTATAAAGTCGGGCAAGTGCTGTACAAAGTTAGTGAAAATGCAGGCATTTGCAGGGGATGCACTTTAC
>NZ_CAWPRX010000211.1:0-36967 GCF_963890365.1 Tychonema sp. LEGE 07196
GGGGGGGCTAAGACTCAACCAGGAGACTGAGGAGGGATTCTTGGCTTCCCTAGCACCCCCCCAACCCCCCCTTGCTAAGGGGGGGCTAAGACTCCACCAGGAGACTCAGGGAAAATTCTTACCTCCCCCCCTTACTAAGGGGGGGACTGAGGGGGGGTTCTCTGAAATACTCGGAAAATTCCACAGATTCGGTCAATTTTTGTTATCCGGGACACCTCCAAACGTGCTCTCAAGCTACTCTCAAGCAATGCAAAATTGGGCTGACGATTTGGTAGCTGCAGGGAAATGCGATGCTGTTACCTGCGAACACAGCGTTAACGAGATTTACGTGCGTCCAGAATGGCGACAAAAACTGCTGACAGTGGTCAATATTCACAGTTCGGTTTGGGGAACTTGCAGGGAAATGTTAATCACCGGCACTTCCCAAAAACCTCTGCGCGATCGACTAAATTTGCCGCTACTCGCCCGCTACGAAAGACGCTACTGTGCCAAATTTTCCCGCATTGTTGCCACCACATCCACAGACAAGCAGCAACTCCTAGAATTGCTGTCGCCAGCGGGAAGACTCGGAGAAAAACCAGATTTTTTTGTGCCTCCGATTGATGTCATTCCTAACGGCGTGGATTTGACAGAATTTCCGTACCGGTCGATCGATCCGGGAGGACACACCTTAATCTTTGCAGGCGCAATGAACAATTTGCCCAATATTGACGCCGCCAGATTTCTCAGTTTGCAAATATTGCCTTCCTTGCAGCAGCGATATCCCGATGCTACCCTCACTCTAGTCGGAGCTTCGCCAGTCCCGGAAGTGCTCGCCTTGGGGAAACTCCAAGGAATTCAAGTAGTAGGTCGGGTGCAAAGGGTGGCAGAATATTTGCATCAGGCTGCAGTTTGTGTGGTGCCGATGAGGATTGGTTTCGGGATTAAAAATAAAACTTTGGAGGCGATGGCTGCGGGAACTCCCGTGGTGGCGAGCGATCGAGGTTTGGAGGGTTTAGCCCTCGGTGGCGGCCCACAACCGACAAGGGCCTTGCGGGCGAACAAAGTTCAGGAGTATGTTGAGGCGATTACCAGTTTGTTTGAAAATCAGCAACAGCGACAGGAGTTGTCCGAAAGCGCGCGCGCCCTCGTTGAAAGTCAATACACCTGGGATATCATAGGTCGGCAGTACGATCGACTATTGCAACTTTAAACTCGAAATTCTAAAATCTAAATTCTAAAATTGGACGGACGATGGAACACAAAATTAACCCCTCGAAACGCCGAGTCAAACCCCCAGAAAATTCAAAAGTTGCTCCTCCTCCTCCGACAAGACGCCGCCGCAATCGTCGCCCCAAAAAACTTCAAGATTCCCAGCTTCCCCTACTTCCTTCCCCAACTCGCGCCAGATATCCGTGGAAAAGACTCGTAGCTAATTTGACAGCCCTCGGCATCTTGTGCGGCTGTTCCGCTTTGATGGGAGGCGGCGCTTGGCTGAGTTACCAGCTAATTGTCGATCCCAACGGTAACAAGTTGGTCTCTCAGTTTGTGCCTGGATGGTCGCGCCTGCCTACCGGTAGTAGGGATTCCATCCAAACTCTCGCCCAAATCAAAGCCAGCGTCCGCAAATTGGGCTTCATAACCGGCGAACCCCTACCGCTTCCCGCCGAGAAATCTGCGGATAATTCTATTGCCGATTTACTGTTGCCGGTGATGGTAGAAAGGACAGTTAATGCTTCTACGGTTTGCAAAAATCCTTGCCGTCAAATTGTCGAACTTCGCGTGTACAAGCGGGTACAGCTTCCCGATCGCGATTCCGATAAAGAGCAGTATTTTCAGTTAGCAAGTTCTGTGAGTGTAGAAGGCCCTGCCGAATCTTTTGTGATTGCTTCTTTAGCTGACTCCCAGTCCGACAATCAAGCCTCCAATCAGTCGCTACCCCTAACAGAACTGCGCCGCTTTGACGGCAAGCCCCCCGCCGAAGGTATTTGGTTTAATGTCAGCGGTAAACTGGTGCGCGGCGACAAGAAAATTCCCTACGGACAAGTCATTCGCTACAACCCCAGCCAAAATCATTTAGTCTCGCTGTTGGATTGGGTGAGTGCGGCCGGACAACCGCCGAATTGGCAGCAAATTGTGAAGGGTTCAAATCCGCAATTGGCGATCGACCAAACAGTTGGTTTAGAGCCGCAATTTACCCTTTATCAAATTGGCCCGCGCAAATTTGTGCCGAACCCAGTTCAGTTAACTCCGATTTCTTTAGAAGAATTTGCCTTCAACGATCAGACTTACAAAAACGGGCTGCGGCTCGCCAACAGCGGGCTGTGGTCTCCAGGATTAAATGTCATGCGTATTGCTAAGGGTAAAGCCGGCAAAAATTGGCCCGCACTCGCGCAAGCTCAACTAGAAACGATCGAATTTCACGCTAAAATTACTCGTGCTCAGGCGATCGCATCTTGGGCCAGTCCCGGCCAACAAGTGCTCGCAGAATTGATCGACGGCCGCTGGAGTGAAGCTTTGCAAGTATTTGAAGCCGATCCCAGCAACAGTCACGAAATTGCCACAACCCTCAAAAATGACGGCGGGCGAATTATGAACCGCGTAGATGCCGCCTTGAGAATCAATGCCGCTGACGGCGATGCCAAGGCTTGGGGCGCTCTGATTGTAGCCTCTCAAGACGGAACTCGCGAAGCAATGAATTGGCTCGACCAGCAATCAGATACCGACAGCGAAACTAGAAGTCGAATTCGGAATTTGGTCAACAAACTTGATGAAGCAGTTTCTCTCGCCCAAACTTTAGAAGACCACAAAAGTCAAATTATGGGTTCTGCTACATTAATTAACAATGTCAACCCCGCTGACTGGCTGGAACCCGAAGCCAAAAGCGAGTTAAAATTGACCTCTGAACAAGTTTGGTATCAGGTGCAAGTAGCGAGTTTTTACGACGGTATCCGCTGGGTTAATTCGCCCTTTGCAGATGTAGAAGTGCGCTCTTTTCCCGATACTCAAATTAAATGGCTCTGGGGGCGGTTGGGCTTGCAGGCTGACCCCAAGATAAAAATTGAGGTAGCGATGGCTAACGGTCAACAAAGAGTCGCTGTCGGAACGGTGAAAGCGGTGCAGATTCAAGACGGAAGTCTGCGCTTGCTGGCGGCCGTTGACAAGCGATCGTAATCAGGCAAAAAGCATTCTGCAGGGAAACAATCCAAGACACACTCTTGATATTATGTCCCATCGATTGACAACAATAAGATGTAGTTCGTAAATATCTGGTTCGTAGTGCGGACTAAAGCCCGCTCTTAAACTGCGAACATTAGTCCGCACTACGAACTGTAAAGATGTGCTTCGTAGTGCGGACTAATGTTCGCTCTTTTGTCCCAATCCCCCGATCAATTTCGGAAAAAAATACAGAGAGCAATTTTCTTAATTCAATTTACACAACTCGCGCCAACAACAGCCAGAGATATTACATCCCGCCCTTTTTAGAAAGTGCTGCAATCATCTGTTGCTTCACAGCTTTCGCCCAAAGCTCAAACTGCACACTGTTGATGCTGTTAACTTTCACTTCCTCAGCAGGCTGATGTGGGGCTTCCTTATGTACTGTAGTCTCCATTCTTTTTTCCTCTTACAAAAAATGTTATTAGTCGATCGCCAGCGATTAGCATCATACATCTATTTTATCTACTAAATCCTGTCATTAGTTACACTAAAAGCATAAATTTTTATGCTCAAATGCAGTAAATACATATAGACAATGCAATTTATGAATTCCACATCAAAAACCATACAAATATTGCTATAGCGGTTCTCTAAAAAGTGAGGTATGGCCTATGCCCTATGCCCTATGCCCTATACCGGATAGTACATCATCTTTTTGAGAAAGGCTATACATATAGATTTTCCCTGACATTAAAACTTGATAAATTACATTTTATAACAGAATCAAAGTAATACTTGTGTGAGTACACTTATTTTACAATGAATGTATTGGTATATACAGCAGAAAATAATTTGATTCAATTCAAATAGTGCCGTAAAGCCGATCCGCAGTAGCTAATGCTGAGTTACCAGCAGCCAGCATCCGATCGACAATTAAAACATCTCGCGGTTCGATATCCAGGGGAACTTTGACATAATACTCGATCGCCACCTTTTCCTCCTTCGCCACTAGCAGACAGAGCCTTTTACTACAAATCCAGCAGGTCTGATTCCCGAATTAAAGCATCTTTTCTCAGCCAATAGCTAAGGCATATAATTCGTCGTCCAACAAATACCTCCTAGCGCAGCGCCGACCCAAAAACCAGAACTTTGTTCCCCACAAAGCCTCAAAAAAAAGATGAATATTATTCCATCAAATCTTCCGGAACACTCTTTGAAGGAAATGAATATTAGAAAGTATCAGGACACAACAAGCATTAATACATAAATTAATGCTACTCGAAAAAGTTTCGAGCTAAATACAGATATCTAGCTCTCAGTCAGAAACGAAACTGACTGCCTTTTCAGTAAAGGCTTGCCATCTCCTAAATAGAAAGGCATCGCCTCAATATTCCTTGAATTTTTCAGAGTTGTCCTAACAAAAAAACATTAAGGAGAACATCCATGAAATTTGCAAAACTCTTGCTGGCGACAGCATTAATGGCCGCTTCTATCAGCCCCGCCTTGGCAAATCCAGCAGTTCAAATATTAGGAGCCAGCTACGGCGGCAGTGGCTGCCCAGACCGCTCCGCCAGCGTCAGCGTCAGCCCCGACGGTCAAGAACTCACCATCCTATTTGATAAGTTTGCAGCCCAAGGAAATGTCTCAACAGAAACCCGGAAAAGCTGCAATCTGAGCATCCCCATCAAAGTACCCCAAGGCTTCCAAATTTCTATCTACGATGCCGATTATCGCGGCTACATTGCTCCTAAAACCACAGGAAACCTGCGAGCCGAATACTTTTTTGCAGGAAGCCGCGGCCCAGTTTTTAATCGTAATTTAAGCGGAGAAACTAACTACAACGTTCGAGATAGTTTAGCCACTGTAGCTAATGTTTGGTCTCGCTGCGGCGACAGTGTAAATATGCGAGTAAATGCTGCGATGACAGCCCGCGGTGCCGGCATGGCAACCGTTGACTCCTTCGATTTAGCTCATCGCGGTTTAGTGTATCACGTCAAATATCGCACTTGCCGCTAAGGAATGAAAATTTAATAACTTAAGCGACTGCTCGTTACCAGGCTCTGCCTGGTAATGCAGGTGCGGAGGCTCTGCCTCCTTCTTTCTGGCAACTTACAAGAGAGAGGACTGTAGGAGGTGTTTAAGTTATACCAATTTCATAAAGTAGCGCTAGATATTACCCCCCCAACCCCCCCGCGATTTCGGGGGGGCTAAGACTTCATCTATAGCACATATGAAAGAAAAATGGTATTATTAAGTTTTCGATCCTAAAACACAGTACCGTCACTTTCAATCCGAATTGGTGGCACTCCACCGACTCTCAATTCCCCGGCAATTTTTCGCCCCGCCGCCCAAGTTCCCCCTTGCAAAATCTTCACCAGCGGCAATTCTGTCGCACTCAAATGCAGCTTTTTTCGCATAGTTGCGGCAATCTTATCTAAAAGAATCACAGTTAGCGATCGCCATTCCACTATAACTTCCGAACCGGGCAAATAACTACGATCGCCAACAGCCGCATCTTTTACCCGCAGCAGCCCGACATCCAAACACAAACCACCGTTGCGATACTCCGCCAAACCCGTTAACTCATCCAATCCTGCGACTTCTAAACCCAGTTGTTGCAGCGGTTCCAACAGCGAATAAGTCAACCACTGCGAGAGTTTGTGAAACGGCACAAAGTTATCTCCAAAATTTTCTCCCGCCAAAGCTGAATGCCGCCAAACATCCCCTAAATTAACCCCACCAATGGCATATCTTCCCGGCCAAATCTCCTCAAAACCTGTCAAAACAGCATTCAATACTTCAGAAGCATTCACAGTTTTGACTCCAGAAACCCGACTGTCGAGCAAGTATTGTACCAAATTGCCGGGACGCGGGTTTTCGCTACCAAATAATAATCGATGCTGGCAAATCGCCTTCCCCAAACGCTGCAACAATTCTAATCTGCCCGTTAAACCAACTAGGGGATTGTCTCGACTTACCTGAAATCCAGCAGCTAAAGTTTCTAGTTTTAATTGAGAAAGCCCCCGCGAATCAGCAGAAAAAGGAAAATCGGGATTGCTGGAAAAAACACCTTGACAAAACATCCGAAAACTGGCTATTGCTAACCCTTCTGAACGGCGGTAAATTTGTCCTGTTTCTGGTTCGCAATACTGCCAATCTGCACCGGCACCGGCATCAAGCAAAACGCTGACAATTGCTAAATCAAACTTGATCTTAGCTTGTTCTATGGGTGAAAATTCTGTTAAAGCTGCATCTAATTCGGCTAGTCGCGGCAGGTTGCCGGCTTCAAAATGCCGCCAGCGACTGTGAAAGGGAATGTTAAAATCGGGATACTGTTGGTGGGTGGTTTCGATTACATAATTTGCTGCTTTGTCGAGTTGGGATAAATCGACGTGGAAGTAGGATAGTTTATTTTCGGAGGCTAAATTAAAAAGCCGATCGCACTTTTGGCGAATCGCAGCCGGCGTTCTCAGATATTGTACAGTTTCTAGTTCAAGTTTGCTCAACTTCATACAATCAAACACCGATAAACATCATTTTCTTGAAAAAAGTCAAACTGACTGTAATCTAAAAGATTATCTAAAATCGCATTTTTATCGATTTTGATCAGCTTGTACTCCCACTTTGAGCCGCTGACTTCGCGTTTTATTTGATCGGAAACTATCACTGAATTTTTGTCAGTAGCCGGAGATATTATTTTACTTAAATCTTCCAGCCTGTCGGCGATGTTAATATCTTTTCCGTAAGTGCAAGACCGAAATATATACAAATTTCCTTTAGTAATTCCTACCGACAAGCCGCAAGGTATTTGATTGCCGCGAATAAACAGTTTCCAATTCTCGCACAAACTTTCCATTGCAGCTAAGGCTGAGTGAGCTTCCTGAAAAGTTAACAAGTGCGAATCACCAACAATACTCCGAATTGTACCGCCGTATTCTTCACAAATTGTTTTTTCAAAATTATCAAACTTAGTCAGTAAATATTCAACATCTTTGATAGAATTAGATTCTTGATAAGCAATAAAACCTCTCAAATCAGCTTTAATTATCGCTTGATTTTCTACTATTCGCGTTTTGTAACTCTGGTCAACTTTGTAAACTTTTTCAGGTTCGCTCATCCCTTTCAAAGAAAACTCGTTCACAAAAGATGTTTGCACTTCTGCTTTGTTGAGGGCCAGCCATGCTGCTTGGGACAAATATATTTCATCTGGCGGAGTTACTGATTCTATCCGCGCTGTTAAATTCACTGTATCCCCAAAGATATCTTTATCTTGGTGCAAGACATCTCCTAGGGTAATCGACACGCGAATAGCCAATCGTTCATCGTTCGATTTACTAGATTGTTCAGCCCTCAATTCTTGCTGCATTTCTATGGCTGCCATCGCCGCTGCAGTCACGCTGGGAAAAATCATCCAAAATGAATCACCTTCCCCTTTAATCATGCTGCCTTCATTTCTGATAGTAATATCTGAAATGAAATTTTTATGCTCGTTTAACAAACTACTTAATTCGGACTGAGATAACTTTTTGACTCGGACGGTATATCCGCAAATATCTGTTTTTACGATAACAGTAGAACGCAAATTAGCCATAACCTACCCTGACCGATCAAAGACCAGCAATAAATTTTATTTGGCAAAGACGCGATTGTTCGCGCCCGATTGTTCGCGTCTTTGGCCTGTCAATCTCCTAAATCGCGTCAATCATGGCTTCTGCAAGAATTGTAGCATCTGGCACGGGGTCTGGCGTGTAGTAGCCTGCTGCTTTTTTGGCGGCGATTTCGACTTGGGCGTCTGCGGGAATCCAATTTTCGGGAATGGGGATGCGATCGACTACTTGAATGCCAGAATTGATAATTGCATTGTATTTGAGATCGCTCATAGAAACTAAACTGTCAATTCGAGAGATCCCCAACCAGTGCAAAACATCTGGCATGAGTTCTTGAAACCGCATATCTTGAACTCCGGCGACACATTCAGTACGAGTAAAATAGGCATCAGCGCGATCGCCCCCTTCCTGCCGTTTTCTGGCATTGTACACCAAAAACTTCGTAACTTCCCCCAAAGCTCTGCCTTCCTTGCGGAAATAAACAATTACTCCAGAACCGCCCGATTGTGCAGTTTGGATGCAAATTTCAATCCCATGTACCAAATAAGGGCGGCAAGTGCAGATATCTGAACTGAACACATCAGAACCGTTACATTCATCGTGTACCCTTACCGCCAACTGCTTCTGAGGGTCAGAAATATGCGCGACATCGCCAATAATATAAACTGTAGTTCCGCCAATTGGGGGCAAGAAAACCTGTAAATCCGGCCGCGTCACCAAATCCGAGAACATACCGCCTGTTTGCTCGAATAAAACGCGGCGGAGAACACTTTCTTGCACGCCTATCCTGCGGGCAATTCCCGGCAAATACCACACGGGGTCGATCGCAATTTTTGTCACCGCTAAATTGCCGCCTTCTTTGACTATTTTGCCATCAATTTGCACGCGCCCCTTAGCGATGGCATCTTGCAATTCCGGCATATTAATATGAGCTTTAGTAACAGCAATTGTCGGGCGAATATCGTATCCCTGCTGAAAAAATGAAGTATAAATTTGGCTGACCAAACCCCCAAAGGGATCGAGAGAAACAATCAAATTGCGATCGCCCCAACTCGGGTGAGGCCCGATGCGCGCCGCCGGAGACGTGTTAGTAAAATCGGGCAGGTGATCGGCTTGAAGTGCGCCGGAAGCAACTGCTAGCGCTCGATAAACAGAATAGGAACCCGAATGAGTGCCGATCGCATTCCGGTGAGAAGATTTGCTGAGGCTGCCAATCACGGGCCCCCGTTTGAGAGGATCGATTTCTCCCCAACAAATGGGAATTGGTTCTGTACCGGATCTGTCGGGATGGGATGTTAAAACTATATGCTTGGGTTGTGACACAGTTATTTTTGGCTCTGGCTATGGCAATTTTAAACGATTATCGATTGTAACAACAGAATTGTGTCTGCGGAAGAATTCGAGCTATCCAATTTTAGCGAAATCTTCTAGAGCAATTATATTTGATGTGTGAATCATATTTTTTTAAGCTGTTGTGCAAATAAACATTGTATATTTCGACGATCGATCAAAAATCTTCTCCCTCTCTCCCCCTCTCCCTCTCTCCCCCTCTCCCCCTCAATCACCATACAGAATCTAGATGCACAACAGCTTAACGAACCGCAGACGCGCAGAGGGCGCAAAGGAGAAAAAAAGAGAGGAAAATGGAAATAGAGAAATAAAAAAGTTCCCAAATTTAGAAATAATTGCTATATTTAAAACTGGTATCGCTAAATTTTTAATAAAATTCTAACTCACAAAGTTAATGTTGCCAAGTACATCTAATTATTTGCTCAAAAATGCTCGCCTCCCCGCGTCTCTGCTAGAAATGCAGTCGATCGCACCCTCAGTTTCTGCAATTGCAACAACGGGGACAGAGAACAATTTTTGTGCGGTGGATCTGGAAATTGCAGCGGGTGCGATCGCCCAAATCATCCCCACCAATACAGAACCTTTATCGCAACTTCGAGATATTCCAATTGTAGACTTGCAAAACGGCTTAGTTTTCCCTTGCTTTGTGGATATGCACGCGCATTTAGACAAAGGCCACATTTGGGAACGATCGCCCAATCCCGACGGAACTTTTGCAAGTGCGCTGGAGACTGTGCGCGCTGACGCCGAAAAACACTGGAATGCAGAGGATGTTTACCGGCGGATGCAGTTCGGCCTCAAGTGCAGCTACGCCCACGGCACCAAAGCCATCCGCACTCACATCGACAGCGCAGGCGATGGGGGAACCGTTAGTTTAGCAGTATTTGAAGCCTTGCAAGCCGAATGGAGCGATCGGCTAATTTTGCAAGCAGTTTCCCTAGTTTCCCTCGACTATTACCTGACACCAGCAGGCGAAAAATTAGCAGACAAAATTGCCCAAATCGGCGGCATCCTCGGCGGAGTCGCCTACATGAACCCGGATTTAGACAAACAACTCGATCGCGTATTTAGCTTAGCCCAAGAACGCGGTTTAAACCTCGACTTCCACACCGACGAAACCGACGATCCAGAATCAGTAACACTGCGGGAAGTAGCAAAAACGGCTATTCGCTATGAATTTAGCGGTCAAATAATCTGCGGGCACTGCTGCAGTTTAGCCGTACAACCGCCCGATTTAGTAACAGAAACTTTGACATTAGTCAAGCAAGCAAATATTGGCATTGTCAGCTTACCGATGTGCAACCTTTATTTGCAAGACAGAGAATCGGGGCGTACACCGCGCTGGCGGGGAGTGACGCTGGTGCACGAACTCAAAGCAGCAGGAATTCCCGTCACAGTTGCTAGCGACAACTGTCGCGATCCGTTTTACGGATTTGGAGATCACGATGTTTTAGAAGTCTTTAATATGTCAGTCCGCATAGCCCATTTAGACAGGCCTTGGGAAGATTGGCCGCGCACAGTCACAACAACACCAGCAGATTTAATGGGATTGCCGAATGTAGGACGAATCGGAGTTGGTTTACCCGCAGACTTGATTTTATTTAAGGCGCGAACTTTCAGCGAATTGTTATCTCGATCGCAGCGCGATCGCACAGTTTTGCGGCAAGGTCAAGAAATTGATACAACTTTGCCAGATTACCGGGAACTAGACAATTTGTTAGCAAGTTAAACTTATAGCAATTCTCGCACAAACTGTCAAATATTTCTCTTCTCTTCTCTTCCTTCGCGTCTTCGCGGTTCGTTAAAATCCATCGCTGTAATCTTGTCAATTCACAACTAATTTGATATAAATGTAAAGGCTAATTTAATGGAGGTTATTTTAAGTGAAAGCAGTTATTTTATTGTCGGGAGGGCTGGACTCCTCAACTGTTTTGTATCAAGCCAAAGCCGACGGCTGCGAATGTTACACGATTTCCTTTGACTACCAACAAAGACACCGGCGGGAGTTGGATTCAGCAAGGGCGATCGCGCTTTCAGCGGATGTTAAGGCGCATCAGGTGATAAACTTTGACTTGACGCTGTGGGGCGGTTCGGCTTTGACGGACAATCAGATGGAATTGCCGATCGATCGCAACCTTGCAGAAATGTCTCAAAACATCCCAATTACCTACGTTCCAGCTAGAAATACGATTTTTCTCAGTTTTGCCCTCGCCTACGCCGAAACTCTACAAGCTCAGCGAATTTACATCGGTGTCAACGCTTTAGATTATTCGGGATATCCCGACTGTCGCCTCGATTACATCCAAGCCATGCAGGAAGTATTTCGGTTAGGAACAAAGCAGGGAAGGGAAGGAGAACCTATTAAAATTATAACACCTTTAATTGAACTTAAAAAAACCGAAATTATTCAATTAGGCAACAAGTTGGGAGTGCCTTGGGAGCAAACTTGGTCTTGCTATGCAGGTGGCGAAACTGCGTGCGGTGTTTGCGATTCTTGTCGGTTGCGGCTGGAGGCTTTTGAGGAATTGGGGTTGAAAGATCCGGTGGCTTACGGTTAAATATGACTTACGACGCATCAATTACTCATGGGAAGCGTTAGCGAAAGCAATCTCTTATGAGAGCAATCCCAGCATCTGAGCTATGTTTTATCTAGTAGTCAAATTTACAAATAGACTCTGGTTGTAACGGACAAGATTTATTGGCGATCGGGTTGTTGTAGAGCAATACGACCTCCATTTTGGTGAGATATTTGAGCGGGCTAATATCAACAATTTGATTGTTGTGGAGTGTCATAGCTTCTAATTGGGTGAGATACCTGAGCGGGCTAATATCGGAAATTTGATTGTTGTGGAGTCTTAATTCAGGAAATAGATTAGTGAGATACCTGAGCGGGCTAATATCCGAGATTTGATTGTTGTCGAGTTCTAGTCGAACGAGGTTAGTGAGATTTCCGAGCGGGCTAATATCCGAAATCTGATTGTTGCTGAGGTATAGATGAAATAACTTAGTGAGGGATTTTAGGGGGTTAATGCGAACAATTTTATTGTTGCTGAGGTAAAGTTTGCCTAAATTGCTCAAAGACATTAGTGGACCCAGATCGGAAATTTGATTGTTGTTGAGAACGAGTACATATAGATGAGTTAGGGATTTTAGCGGACTCAGATCAGAAATTTGATTGATGCTGAGGTAAAGTTCTGATAAGTTAGTCATGAATTTCAGCGGTGTGATATCAGAAATGTTACTAGATGAGGATGAGAACGATTCGATCTCTGAAAGTTTAAGGCTAGCTTGTTTGCAGTCAGAAGTAGCAGTGAGCCTCAACATTTCGTTGACAATATCTCTAGTACCGGACTGAAGAGTTTCTTTATTCAAACACCAATCAGTAAATGTACGGTAAGTGCTGCTATCTTTGGACACTGCTACTGACGCAGGAATATCGTATCCTGCTATTACGATCAGGACAGATATGACAAAAACGAGGAATGCTTGAACTATTTTGCGAGGAACAAAGCTCAGTAATTCTACTAAGTTTTGTAAGAGTTGATAAATCTTCCAAATATTCATATTTTTCACTTGTTGGTGAGTTAACGTTAACTAACAAGCATCATAACATCAGAGAGAAGCAGTCATGGCATTCAACATACAAATAGATTTTGATAAATTTGCCTCAAACTCCCAACTGTTCAATAGTTCCACCCCAGACGGAAAAGCTGCACAAGAAACTGTCAGAAGAGCTGCTGCTGAATGGGCAAAGTATATCAAAGATGACTTTGATGAAATTCCTGGGGGTACTACATTTCAAATAGTAAATCCCACATCTATTGCTTTCTTAACCGATACTCTAGCATCCAATGATACTATTCCTGATTTACGAATTTACATAGGAACTAGATCGTATTCTGCTAGTAATCCAAGCGACAAAGGCGTCGCCCAAACATCGGGTGGTCTCATCATTCAAAAACCTGGCGATCCAGCAGTCAAATATGACTATGAATATGCTTTGGCCAGACGACATGGCATTAATTTTGAACCATCTGTAGCTTCGATATCTTTTAATTCCGATAGGAGTTTTAAAGACGGTATCAATACTGTTTTTGGCCCTCAAGATTTCGACCTGTATACAGTTGCATTGCATGAAATTGGACACGCTTTAGGTTTTACAACTAACAACAATTTGCTTTTAAGTCCGACGGCGCAAACAGCTTACCGCTTGCGTACTCTAAATCCAGCAACTGGGAATCTTGATACTCCTCCTGTATTCAAAGGATTAAATACCCCGAATGGTGTCGAACTTGCGAAATCGCCGCAAGAAGACCATTTTCCTCTTCTGACTCAAGGTGAACCTACTAAAGGTATACTGGCAGGAAGCACGGAGTCTGTTAATGAATTGATGTTACCCGCATACAAGGCTGGAGTTAATTATGCTAACTCTAGCTCTCCTGACTATACGGGAATTACCAAGTTGGATCTGTCAGTATTGGCAGACGTAGGGTACAACATTGATTCGATCGCGGCTGGAATTAATTTGACTCCGATTCCACTGACAGCACCAACTATCAAAGATCCGTTGAGTCCGGGAACATTGGGTGTTTTGATCGGAGGAACGAAGGGAAATGACAGTATCACAGGCGGCCTGGGAAATGACACGCTTGCCGGTGGCCCTGGAAATGATACTTTCACTGGAGGTAGCGGAAATGACTCTTTGTTTGGTGGCTTAGGCAATGACAGCCTGCTTGGTGGCCCAGAGGATGACTCTTTGTATGGTGACCAGGGCAATGACATCCTGTCTGGCGGCCCTGGGAAGGATTATCTGTTTGGAGGTCTTGGTAATGACAGCCTGTTTGGTGACTCAGGAAATGACACTCTCACTGGAGGTCTTGGCAATGATACTCTCGTCGGAGGTAATGGCTTTGATATCCTTCGCGGTGCAGGTGTAGATTCAGCGGGAAGAATTGGATTTGGTGAAGTGGATTTTTTGTTTCATTCTCCCGGTGAGAACTCATTTGTTCGATACATTCTTTATGAAAATGGGGTTAATTTCTATGTGGGCAACGGTGCAAATGACTATGCACAAATTATGGACTGGCAGGAAGGAGATAAAATCACAGTTGCAATGGGTACTACCCTCCAAAAGGTGGGTTCGGATACTCATCTTCTCTACAAAGGAGATTTGATTGCAAAAGTTATAGGATATGAAGTCCCTCCCTCTGCTATTGCTTATGGAGTATCTACACCAGTAGTCGTTTGATATCAATTCCGGCTGCGTCGGAATGACAAGCTTTCGACACGGCGCCGTGCTGTAACCCTCGCCCGATTAATTGTAGGGAAACGGCACTGCCGTATCCTGATTTTGGGTAATATTAATTCTGATGTAACCGGAATTGAGATAAGGATTGAAAATGAACGATTTGGTATGAGTAGTTGTGGGTGCATCTCTATGAGTGCAAGGGCGAAGCATTTCGGCAGACAATTTGTTAGTGAGAACCAGAGATTTACTGCCGAAATGCTTCGTCCCTACGAATATATTTGCACAAATGAGATGCGCCGGTAGTTGTGCTATTTCGATCGCCCTACCCATCCAAATCTTAACTAGAAAATTTCGCCATACCTCTCAACCCGCTATTCTTGCGCCCTTTCCCCACAACTTCCCCATCCGCTGCTGCAACTTCACCTAAAGTGCGATCGCCCGCCGCCCCTGACAGCAACTGAATTTTAAGTTGTTCCAACCGCGGGCCGATCGCCGAAACCACCGTAATTTCTGCATTGTCGCCGCGCCAAACTTCCCCAACAGCGGGCATTCTTTGCAACTGATAGCTCAAAAAACCTCCGATTGTTTGATATTCCTCAGCTATCGGCAAATCCAAATTCAATATTTGATTGACATCATCTACATTTAGCTGCGCTTGTACTAAAAAAGTGCGATCGTCCAATACTTGCAAAGCAATTTCTTTACTGTCGGGTGAGTGGTAAGTACGGCCGATAATTTCGGCGATCAAATCCCTCAGCGTCACTAACCCGGAAATGCCCCCAAATTCATCGACTACGATCGCAATTTCTTCCGACGAACGCTGCATCAAAGGCAGCAATTCTCCCAGCAGCATCATCTCCGGCACAAACCTCACTGCACTCATCCAAGTTACAATTTCTGTGTCGGGAGATAGCAAACCTTCAGCTAGGGGTTTTGCAAGTTGTTTGAAGCCAATAATGCCGATAATGTCGTCTAAAGAATCTCCCGTCACGGGATAGAAGGAATGGTTGGAAATTGCCATTTCGTCGAGCAAAGTTTGAAAGGTAGCCGTCTTGGGAAGTGCGATAATGTTTGGCCTCGGCACCATCACTTCTTGTACCCAAACTTCGCCAAATTCAAACACGTTATTGAGCAATTCTCGCTCTTCTGCTAGTAAGCCGCTGGATTCGCTGGAAGTAGCTATAATTAATTGCAGTTCTTCGGGAGTAACGGGCCGGTGTCTTAGGTTGTATTCGATTCCTGCAAACCGCAAGAGCGATCGAGTCGATTGATTGAGAAACGACACAAAGGGATTGAACAGCCGGGATATCAATAAAGTCGGAGGCCCGAAACTTCTGGCTAGCTGTTCGGAATAAAGTAGGGCTACAGATTTGGGGAAAAGTTCGCCGAGTACGATTTGCAGGTAAGCTAGCAGGAAAAAAGTTACTATTGATATTCCCAAAGAATGGGCCAGCGCCGATTTGATATAAAGTGGCAGCGGCAAACTGGCGATCAACATTCGGACTAGCACGGCGATCGTATCTTCCCCAATCCAGCCGAGAGCTAAACTAGAAAGAGTGATTCCCAACTGCATTGTTGAGAGCAATCGCTCGATACTTTTCTGCAAAGATTGAACGGTTAAAGCTGCTATGTCGCCAGCCTCGGCTAACTGATTGATGCGCGATCGGCGTACCGTCACCATCGAAAACTCAGCCGCCACAAAAAAAGCATTAATTGCAATCAGCAGCAGCACTGCCAGCAACCGCGACAGCACTTCTGTCGGAGTCATCGCGGGTAAATCAGCTATCTCCTGCACTCTCGCCCCTAAAAGTGACACAATGCTCCCTAGAACAACTTTCTCGATCGAACTTCAGAATCCCTGGAGCGTTTGCTCCTTTTGTCTTACTTCGCTACTGGAATGCCAGCTATTTGCAACTGCAATTTTTGACCTGGATAATCTGTCAGCGTCAGGGAAACTTCTTTAGCATTTTCCAGCAAAGCTGTGGGAATACTCACCGTACCGTAGTACACCTGCCCGTTGGCGGGCAGTTCCGACGGCAAATCCTCAGCAGTCGCCGAAAGGGCCCGGCCGCGATCGTCGGTGACGTTCAAGAAACTGTAGAGAAACCTCACAGATTGGGAACCTTCGTTTTTCATGCTCACGTCTAGCAGCATGGAGTTGCCGCGCTGACTGGCCGCGCTCACTTCTAGGGTTATTCCCCCGTCGCGACTGTTCAGGGGAAATTTGGCGCTTGCCTTTGGTTCGGCGGGCTTTTTGGCTGTGGCTGGTTTAGAGCTTGTCTTGTCTGTTTTAGTATTTGCTCCGGTCGTTTTGTCAGGATCGCGACCTTCTATCCGCGCTTTGACGGTTTTAAGAATGTCTGTTTCTTTCAAAATGCTCACTTGCTCTTTGCTAGCCACAGTTCCCTGCTTGCCGGTGCCTGCATAGTTGCTGGGGCGAACATCAGGTTGAGTCGTTCCTTTCAAGGCTTCGCGACCTGTAGTAAATCCCAAAACAGAACTCGTCACACCTGCTCCAAACATAAGAGTTAGCAGAATTAGAGTCAGCACTACTGTTGAATTCACTGCCATTGCCTGTAATTTTATGCCTAGTCGTAGAAACTGCTTTGTCCGGTCGAGCCGGATAGCGCAGGTGCGTTTCGGGCGATCGGGGACTCAACAGATCTAAAGATTTTGATTTTTGTTCTCTAGTTCTAGCACGAACTGAGAAATTATGTTATAGTTACTTCTTAAGTTAGATAGATTGAACAAATCAATTTAACGGCAGTTGGCCGAGCGGTTTAGGCAGCGAACTCATAATTCGCCCCAGGCAGGTTCAACTCCTGCACTGCCGATTTTAAATACATTAGGACGCTCAGCGCCCGTCGCAACCAAGCTTCTTTCTGCGACGCATGGGGCGAGAAACCCGGTTTCTGGGAATTTTGGCGTTAAGTAACAATAAATATACGTACCAACCCAGTTTTTGAGGGGTGCGAGAAACCCAGATACCAGTTTTGACCTCACCACTTCTGGAAACAGAGGAGTGTGGCAGATGTTTAAGTTATTAAATTTTCGTTCTTAAGTGGCGAGGTCAAACAAGCAAAAGGAGGCAGAGCCTCGCCTATCTGTGTTACCAGGCTCTGCCTGGTAACAAGCAATTGCCCGATGCCCGATGCCCGATGCCCGATGCCCGATGCCCAATGCCCAATGCCCAATGCCCGATGCCCTATGCCGAATAGTATCTCCTATGAGAGCTCGAAAGGGTATATCAACCCTTAATCAATTCCACCCCGTAGCGCCCATCGTACTCTTGAGCGTAAACCTTAACTTGTTCTTCCTTTGCAGTCGGCAACTTTTTACCCGTAAAATCTGGCTGAATCGGTACTTCTCTGTGGCCTCTATCGACTAATACCGCCAACCAAATTTTTTCCGGCCTTCCGTAATCGTTTACCGCATTCAAAGCCGCTCGAATTGTTCTACCTTTATATATGACGTCATCTACCAACACAACGATTTTCCCCGTCAAATCGAAAGGAATTTCTGTTTTAGCCGGTGTCCGCATCGCCACTCGATCCAAGTCATCTCGGTAAAAGGTAATATCCAAAGCGCCCACCGGTACTTTTACTTGTTCGAGGACTTCAATTTGATCGGCTAACATTTGAGCTAGCGGCACTCCTCTAGTATAAATCCCCAACAGCACTAACTCCGACGGAGCCCCAGATTTTTCGACAATCTCCGAAGCGACGCGGGTGAGAGTGCGCCTCACTTCATCCGGCGATAAAATTTTGATAATTTTAGTCATTATTTTACTGGGATTTAATTGTTGGCTGTTGGCCCATCGAACAATTGAATAATTGAATAATTTTAG
Organism: Tychonema sp. LEGE 07196; assembly: GCF_963890365.1. NCBI lineage: Bacteria > Bacillati > Cyanobacteriota > Cyanophyceae > Oscillatoriales > Microcoleaceae > Tychonema > Tychonema sp. LEGE 07196. The sequence continues at coordinate 18,191 of NZ_CAWPRX010000211.1, forward strand.
ATATTTCGACTTGGCCCTAAAAGTTTGAGATTGACTTCACTGATGAATCTGGTGGCTGGTATCTGTCGCCCAGTAAAGTCAGCAGTTAGGGGACAAAAGACGATAAAGTATAAACCAGCCATGATAGTCCCAACCAAGTCAAAAAGCAATAGCGAGTTAATTGCAAAGCTTGATAAATTTGTTCTGGGGCGATCGCCCGAATAGGCTCGCCTAACAGCGGTTTGTGTTTGATAACTCCCCGATAGGAATTTATACCTCCTAGTTGTACTCCCAAGATGGCTGCGTAGGCGCACTCGCTCCAACCGGAATTGGGACTGACATCTTTAACAGCATCTCTCTGACAAATCTGCCATACGTAGATCGGTTTACCAGAAATGAGGGCTAAAGTAATCACTGTTAGCCGGCAAGGAAACCAGGTGAGGATGTCTTCTAGTTTGGCACTAAACCATCCTAAATTAGTGTATGGCTGCTCTTTGTAGCCGACGGTTGAATCTAATGTGCTGGCTGCTTTGTAAGCGATCGCACAGGGAACGATCGCGCAATTAAGCATCGAGTTAGGATCGATCGGCAAATTGGTAACAGTTAATAATAAATCTGGCAGAGCGAACCCAACTAGGGCATAAAATAGCGGCGCTGTCACGCCATCGACTGCATTCTCTGTTACAGTTTCTAACAATGCTCGCAGAATTTCTGGCTCGGATAAGTTTTCAGTATCCCGACCGACGTAAAGACTCAACCGTTCCCGCGCCTTGACTAAATCTCCAACAGTTAAAGGTGCTAGCACATCTTGAGCCGCCGCCCTCAAACTGCGACCGGCAAAACAGCTTGCGAGCAAAATGGTCTGCAGGGCAATACTTAAAAGAGGGTGCACCCAACTAGCAGCAAGGACGATCGACCAACTGACAGTATAACTGCCTAGAATCAGCCCGATCGCTAGTATTGTACCAGCACATCGCAGCAGCAGTTTGTGCCTGTCGTCGGCCGGACGATCGCCCGCAGGAGCCATTTTGTCTGCGGGATTATTCCAGATACTAAAGACAATTCGAGTATAGCGGTCGATCGCCCAACCCATCGCCTGTACGGGATGCGGCCAACCCCAAGGATCGCCGATGGAATAATCCAATACCGCAGCTAAAATCAAAACAGCAAATTGATCCGGCATCATTATATATTGTGTCAAACTTGATAGTCTGTCCTGCCAGCGAGCGATCGTTCGATCGGGCTGGTTTTAGCTGCTGTTACCAACAGCCGAATTGGATTTTTTATCCCAGATTTTCAGTGCTGAGATTACTTTCGTCGCCAAGCTTGTGTACGTTCTGCTCCCAATTAACACCATCAAAGGGTAGAATCTGAAATTGGGAAACGGCATCGGAGTCAAGACAGCGGACGTTGACATCGAATTGATCGGGATGCGATCGGGGACGATAGAACGAGTGAATCCCACAAATCCGGCAGAAAGTATGTTTAGCAGTTCCTGTATTAAACGTATAAGTTGTCAAAACATCTTCGCCGCACAGCAACGTAAAACGTTCCGGCGGCACAATTAGGTGCAAAAATCCTTTCTTTTTACAGATAGAGCAGTTGCAGTCAGATGCTTCGTGTTTGTCAACCGCGACTGTGAAGCGGACAGCACCGCAATGACAGCCGCCGGAGTAGGTAACAAGTGTTGTGTCCATGTTTTCGGGCGATCGAATAAATCAACTTACCATCTAAATGATAAAGCTAGTTTCTTCTCCCAGAGCAGCTTGCCAACTGCGGACATCATAGTATAAGTCTTCGAGGGAAATAGTGTATAGCGCTTCGGCAAGTTTTTTGTGCAATCGGTTCCACAAACTGAATGTTACCCAATCCTCTGCTTGCGTCGCGTCGGGAGAATGTCGAGGTAAAGGTTCAATAGTTTCGCCTACCGCCTCTAAGATTTGTCCTAAAGAAATTTGAGCCGGCTCGCGGGCTAATTGATATCCTCCCTGGGAGCCCCGAACTGATTGGACTAAACCGGCTCGTCGCATTTCAATCAATAATTTTTCGAGATACGGAGCCGGTAACTCCTGTCGGTTCGCGATCGATTTTACCGATGTCGGGCCGAACCGAGGTTGCAAACTTAGATCCAGTAATGCTTTGACACTGTAGTGTCCGCGTGTGGTTAACTTCATGGGATTTTAAAATTGGGGGCAAATATTTAGCTAGCTGATAGCTGATAGCTTATGCTACCGAGTTTAGAGATTGCTTGCACCGGCTGCTACTTCTCAAGAAAGACTGCACCTTGTTAAAAATATTTAGACAATAGTGGTTAACAATTGAGCCGATCGGTGTAAGATGGTTTTACGACCGGCTATAAAGCTAAAGTTTCTTGGTCAAACCAAAAATCAACCGAGAAAAATTCCGTACACCAGTTGAATATTTCAGGACTCAGTAGATGGCTAAAAAGAAAAATATCGAACCCCTTGAAGGAGAAGACCTGATCCAAAAGGTCAAAGAGCTAGAGAACCTCACCAAGGAAGAAAAAGCTAGAGCCTGTGGCTACTACACCGTTACCAAGAATGGCGTAGAACGGGTCAACATGATGAAATTCCTGAATGCACTGATTGATGCAGAAGGCATTCAGTTAGACGGGAAGCAAAACGGTAACGGACGCGGCGGACGCTCTGCCAGCTATCGGATTAGCGTTCAATCTAACGGCAATTTACTGATTGGAGCCGCCTACACCAAACAAATGGAACTGAAGGCAGGAGATGAATTTGAAATCTCTCTGGGACGCAAGCACATTCACCTGCGCCAAATCGATCGCGAAGAAGTAGCCTAAGTCTTTAGGACTTGCTTTAACTTCTTGCTTGAACTGATTGGTTTGATTTCAAGCATTGAGTGCAAGCAGAGAGTTAGCTCTGAAATCTTTCTGTGCGCTCACAACAGTATGGCTTCTATAGATGGCAATGGCTCGACAAAAGCCACTGCCACTACTTGATATTTTCTGAGAATACCTATTCTCACCCCTCGCTATATCCGTTTGGACAAGCGAGGGATTTTCCGCGCGTTAAAAAGAGATCGAGCGTGAAGCAGAGAAAAGGAAGAAAAAACAGGGAAAGAGGTAGAGAAAGCATCTCCGGCTATGTAAAAAACATTTTTTTGCTGAAACTTGAGTTCGACTCAATCGCTTTCAATTGTTGAATGTATCTGCGTTCATCAGTGTTGCATCTGCTGGAAATCTGCGGTTAACAGATAGAATATTGATGCAGCTCAAGTCTGTGGAGGTACTCGCACTACAAATGCCAAGCCGGAAATCCTGCGAGAAACAAGAAGTAGCTAAGGTTGATATGTTGCACAACAGTCAACAAGCGATCGAGAAACCGGGTTTTTGAACCGCAAGGCGCGATCGAACTAAAAAAAATAATGTAACTTGAAACAATCCATCACCCGCAAGTGATAGAAATCAAACCCAAAAAACCTTGTTTCTGGGAAAATTGTTGCTGCTCCGTTGATATATTGATGTAGAAACTTGGTTTTTGGCTGGTGTCTCCAAAACACACTGAAATTACGAGCTGGAACAGTTAAAGTGTTAGAGAGCAATTAGACACCAGCCTATGCCGTTGCCCCGAGTCGCGAGCAAAACTTTGCCACAGCCAACAAAAATACCCCTGCGTTGCGTTCTAGTAGGCTCTTTTGTGGTGCAAATCGTCGCAGCCGTAGGGATTGTCGGGTATCTTTCCTTTCGCAATGGAGAAAGAGCAGTCGAAGAAGTCGCTCTGAAATCGATCGCCCAGACGGGGAATAGAGTTGAAGAACAACTGACTGCTGTTGTGGAAGATACCCACTGGGTAAATCAACTTAATGCCTCAGCGATCGAGCGCGCCGAATTAAACTTAGAGTTAGGACAAGCCCAGCCGGGAGGAGAGAAGTTCCTCTGGCAGCAAATGCGATCGTTTAAAAGCATTCAATGGATTTCCCTCGGTTCTCAAAAAACAGGAGAATATCTCGGCATTAAGCGCAACCCGAAGGACAACAGCCTGCAAATTGTCGCAGCTAACAAGTCTACTAACTATCAGAATATCTACTACACAACAGACAAACAAGGTACTCGCACCGCCAAATTAAAAGCAGAACCGGGAACCTACGATGCCCGATCGCGCCCCTGGTACAAAGAAGCTGTCGCAGCTAACAAACCGATTTGGACGAGCATTTATCGGGGTTTTACTCCGGGGACTGTGTTTATTGCTGCGAGCCAACCGATTCGCGATCGCAATGGTGAATTGCTGGGAGTTTGTGCGGTAGATTTGTCCCTCTGGGAGCTTCAGCAATATCTCCATCGCCTCAAGGTTAGCAAAACTGGAGAAATTTTTGCGATCGAACGATCGGGCTTGCTGGTGGCCAGTTCGAGTCAAGAATCATCCTTTAGAAGGATGTCGGGAAAGCAGGAACCTGAGCGTCTAAATGTTTTAGACAGTGAAACTTTTGTCATTCGCACCGCAGCTAAGTATTTGTACGAAAAGTTTGGCGGCTTTAGTAACATTCAGCAGCGACAACAACTGAAATTCAGCCGAGATGGGGCAGAATATTTTGTGGAAGTGCTGCCGTTTTCCGATAGTAACGGTTTGAACTGGCTGATCGCGATCGCCGTTCCCGCATCGGATTTTATGGGGCAAATTAACAAAAATACCCGCACTACCATTTTAATTTGCGTGCTGGCGCTGCTAGTATCGACAATTGCCGGAGTGCTGGTGGCTAGATGGGTGACGCAGCCGCTGCTGCGCCTCAACGAAGCTGCCAAAGATATCGCTAAAGGAGAATTCGATCGCACTGTGGCGGTGAGTCGCGCTGATGAAGTAGGGGAATTAGCGCAATCTTTTAACGAGATGGTAGCGCAACTGAAAAGTTCCTTTCAAGCTTTGGCAGCCAGCGAGGAAAAATTTGCCAAGCTAATAGAATGCTTGCCGGTTGGGGTGATAGCCCTGACTCCGGCTGGTAGCGCGATTTTTATGAATTCGATGGGAGGAGAAATTACGGGTAAAGGGGCGGTGGCAAATACCACCCCTGAAGAACTTTCCGAAACTTATCAACTTTATGTATCGGGAACAGACAGGCTGTACCCGATGGAAGATTCGCCCTTTGAACGCGCCGTGATGGGCAAAGAAACGTTCCTTGAAGATATGGATCTTCGCCGGAATGGGAAAGTTATTCCCTTGCAAGTGCGATCGCAGCCAATGTTTGATGCTGAGGGGAATGTGATTTACGTACTGATTGTTTTTCAAGATATCACGGCGCGCAAACAAGCAGAGCAAATATTGGCAGACTACAACCGTACCCTGGAAACGGAAGTAACCTCGCGCACTCTGGAACTAGCTCAAATTAATGCCCGCTTGCAGCTCGAAATTGAGGAGCGCCAGCAAGCTGAAAAAATTATCCACCAAGAGCGGGACTTTAATTTAAAGATTATCGAAAATTCTCCTATCTTTTTTGTGGCGATCGATTCGGAGGGTAAAATCCTGCTGGCCAATGAATGTATGCTGGAATCTGTGGGCTATACTGCTGCTGAAGTTATCGGCCAAGATTATTTAGCTAAATTTGTACCGGAGGGCGATCGAGCCGGATTGCACTCGATTTTTGAGCGCGTCACAACGAGGGAGCAAACGGTTAACGAGCACCGGATTCTCACTAAGTGCGGTGATACTTTGTTAGTCGAGTGGTACGGTACGCCCGTTTTGGATGAAAATGGCAATTTTGACTTTTTGTTTGGGTTTGGGATTGATATTGGCGATCGCAAACAAGCACAAATAGCCTTGCAAAAAAGCGAAGCTCTCTTTCACAAATTAGCAATCACGGTGCCCGGAGAACTGTACATATTCGCGCGGCATCCCGACGGATCTGTCAAGATGGAATATATCAGTCCGCTGTGCCGAGAAATTCAAGAATTAGAGCCGGAGGAAATCCAGAACAACTCTGCTTTAGTCTACGAACAAATGCACCCGGACGATCGCCCCAGCCACTTCGAGGCCATTGTCAGAAGTGCCGCAAATCTCGAACCATTTGTCCACGAGTGGCGGATTGTCACAGCCTCTGGAAAGCTCAAATGGCTGCAAGCTCATTCTCGGCCGGAATTGCGCGAAAATGGAGATATCGTCTGGCACGGCATAATACTTGATATTAGCGATCGCAAACAAGCAGAACAACAACTCAAAGAAGCCGCATTAGCAGCAGAAGCTGGAAACAAAACTAAAAGCATCTTTCTCGCCAACATGAGTCACGAATTGCGAACCCCCCTCAATGCCATTCTCGGCTTCGCTCAATTAATGGAACCCAGCGCTAATTTAACTTTCACGGAAAAAGAAAATATCAAAATTATTCGCCGCAGCGGAGAACACCTGCTTCAACTGATCGATAGAGTCTTAGCCTTATCTAAAATTGAAGCGGGGCGCATGACAATCTACCCCAAATGCTTTGACTTGTACTGCTTGCTGAGCGACGTGCAGAATATGTTCCAAATTCCGGCACTCAATAAAAAAATAAAATTAATTATTGACTGCTCCTCGGATGTCCCTCAATACATAGAAACAGATGACATTAAGTTGCGGGAAGTGCTGATTAATATCTTAGATAATGCAGTTAAATTCACTCAAAACGGCTCAGTATCAGTCACCATCCGAGCGAAGCAAGAAGGAAGAACAAGGTCTGTCAAAGAAGATTTTTTTAAATCACTTGAAAGCTTACCAAAAGTTTTTATTTGCTTTGAAATTGCCGATACAGGAGTTGGCATAGACCCGGAAGAATTAGATAGTATATTTGAATTGTTCATGCAAAGTTCATCGGGGAAGACACTTCAAAAGGGTATGGGCTTAGGATTAAGCATCAGCCGCGAGTTCATACAATTAATGGGTGGCGAAATTACCGCCGAAAGCGAAGTGGGACGCGGTACAGTTTTTAAGTTTGATATTCCAGTCGTTACAGCAATTTCCCCTGTTGATATAAATAATATTTCAGAGACTTCAACTATCCTAAAACAAGAAACATTAGATAGTCCTAAAATATTTACGATTAACTCGAAGCCGCAAGTTTCTCCAGAATGGACGAGCAAACTTCAACAAGCAGTCCGTGAGGCTGACTTCGATTTGATTGCTACAACAATTGAGGAAATTCGCACCGAGAACGAGCTTTTTGCCGAAGTTTTGATGAATCATTTAGATAACTTTGATTATCAAGAAATCCTCGATTTAATTACATCAATTTAACTCTAGGGTGTGCTATACGAACCTTATATTATTATCAAAAACTATTGTTAAAAATATTTTTGTTGCTGATTTTGTCAACTATCATGTAATATCAATTCCGGTTGCACTCATACATGACTGTTGACTGTTGACTGTTGACTGTTGACTGTTGAGTGGTAATGCAGATAGGCGAGGAAGAGTCTCCTTTGAGGAAGGCAACTTACAGGAGAGAAGACTGTAGGAGGTGTTTAAGTTATTAAGTTTTCGATCCTGAGTGAAGCGTAGTGTTTCCGATTGAGAGAAAAAGTCCTGAGATGGCCTAACGTCCTCGCTCAGTTGATTAAAAGACTATGATAATTATCATTGTTGATTTGTAGCTAATAATTTAAGGTTTGACTTAAATTTTGTGAAGCTACAGTTAATCTCAAATCCGGTAGTATCGTCCTGTATTCATATCTCTATTCTCTCTCTCTGTGTCCTCTGTGTTCTAGCGCCGGTTAAATCACCTGACGATGCAACCGGAAACGATATAACCCCCCCGATCGCCCTTTTGGTAAAAGCAATCGAGGGGGTTAACTATTATTTGTCAAGTATCTGAGGGTATCAAGCAGGGTCTGCTTGAGCTCGTTTTTGTAGTAGGCGGGCAATTTCTGCTTTTTCTACAAGTCCCACGAGAACTCCGTTTTCGCGAATCACGGGGAGTTCTTGTACTTTAAGTTGTTCTAGGAGGGTGACAACTTCGAGGAGGGATAATTCTGGTTTAACGGTGGTGGAAAATTCGATCGGCTTGACGAGTTCTTTGACCAAAACTTGGGGCCAGGTACCGGTGGGGATGGTTTTGAGGTCGTCAAGATCGATCGCCCCTACCAATTGTCCCGCATCGTCGGTAACTAGGAACCGACGCCAGTTTTGAGTGTTACCGATCACGTAGTTGTTGGCAAATTCTCTGAGCGATAAGTTTTCTGGGACGATCGGGCTTTGCGCGGTAACAGCATCTGCGGCTGTCAGCCCTGCGAGTTGATTTTGGACTGTGCCATATTGTGCGGATTGACCAGCATTTTGCAACAAGAACCAACCGATTACTATATTCCAGATCTGGCCGCCGAAAAGGCCTGTAGCAATGGCAATCCAACCAATGATTTGACCGACGCGGCTAGCAAAAATTACGCCTTTGTAAGGATTGCCGGTAATCTTCCAGACGATCGCTTTGAGGATGTTGCCGCCGTCGAGGGGCAAACCCGGAATTAAGTTAAATAAGGCTAAAACTAAGTTGATCGAAGCTAAAAGTCCGACGATGGCGGCTGGGGGGCCTGACAGACCAGCACCGATGCCGATCGCAGCTAACAAACCGGACAACAGTAAGCTGACTAACGGGCCTGCAATGGCGACCCAAAATGCTTCGGCTGGGGTTTTCGATTCTCTTTCCAAATTAGCCAGCCCGCCAAACAGAAATAGCGAAATTGATTTCACGCCAATTCCCTGTTTGATAGCCACCCAACTGTGTCCTAATTCGTGGGCTAAAACGGAAGCAAATAACAGCAGGGCTGTGAACAACCCCAGCATCCAAGGCGCTACGGGGCCTAATGCAGGAAACAGGTTAGCTAGTGCGCCGCCGTATTGCCAAGTTACTAAACCCAGAACTAGAAACCAAGATATGTTGACATAAAAGGGAATTCCAAACAGGTTGCCGACGCGAAATGTACCGTTCATAATTGGCTACCTCTGATATTATGGGCGAAACGTTTTTTCTCTGTTTCCTTATAGTAACGAAATGTAACTCAAATGTTAATGTTTCAATTAGGGTGTTATCCGTCTGTAGAGGTTCGGTTTGCTGAATAATCACCGCCGGCTGCGGTTAGGGCTGCAGGGCTGCCAGGGATTGACAATCGCCGAAAGAACGGAAGTCATCTCTCTGAGGACAGAACATTATATTTATTTGAGTTTTCAATAGAAGTTTTCAGTCGGTTTTAACCGATTTTATCTTGCTGAGGGGTTGAGTCTATTTGCCTATTTGGGGGGAGGATAATTCGTTTTAGCGGTTTACGATTCGCCTGCTGCGAGTAGAATGGTTGGGGAAAATGCGATCGATTTTTGCCGATATTTTTAGATTGGGTTCGTAGTGAGGGCGACCGTCCGCAAAATTTAGGACTAAAGTCCTTACTACAAACAGAAATTTGGTTAATTGTCGATCGCATCTTCACCCAGCGGCCGACTGTAGCGCTTCAATTCATCAATCAATCGAGTATCGTTAGAAGCTGTTCTCGCACCCGCTTCGGCCGCCCACCGCTTCAAATCTTCAATTTGCGATCGGGCGATCGCAGCTAATGGTACTGTATCGTCGATCGACCTCAAAATATCCTCCGTCGTCAAATCTCGGCGCTGTCCGTTCACAAAAGTGCCAAAAGCCCGGTACAATCCATCAATTACAACTTGCTCAATTTCCGCACCGCTAAAATCCTTAGCAGACTTCGCCAAAACCTCCAAATCAAACTCGCGCAATCTAGTCGGCCGCAAACGCTGCAAATGCACCTTAAAAATATCTTCCCGTTCCGATTCTGAGGGCAAATTCAAAAAGAAAATCTCATCAAACCTGCCCTTTCTCAGCAACTCCGCCGGGAGAATTCGCACGTTATTTGCAGTTGCGACAATAAACACCGGGCTGGTTTTTTCCTGCATCCAAGTAATCAAACTGCCGAATACCCGGCGCGAAGTTCCCGAATCGCCGTCGCCGCCGCTGATAATGTTGCCAAAGGCTTTATCTATTTCATCGATCCACAAGACGCAAGGGGCGATCGCCTCTGCCAATTGGATCATTTGTCGAACGCGGCTTTCGCTTTCGCCGACCACGCCGCCGAACAATCTGCCAGTATCCAAACGCAGCAGCGGCAAACGCCATTCAGCAGCAATAGTTTTCGCCGATAAAGATTTGCCCGTTCCTTGAATTCCTACTAACAAAACGCCTTTAGGATTGGGTATACCGTAGCGGCGCGCTTCGTCAGTAAAAGCATCTTGCCGCATCTTTACCCACTGCTTCAAATTCTCCAATCCGCCGACATTTTTGAGAGATTCTCGCGAGTTGAAAAACTCCAAAATTCCGGTTTTGCGAATTGCTTGCTGTTTCTCTTCCAAAACTCCATCAATATCTGACTCATTAATTTGTTGTTTGGCCGCCAAAGCTTTAGCTAAAACCCGCCCGATCCGAGCGCGGCTCAAACCTTGACAAGCTTTAACTAATTGTTCCTTTGCTAAACCGCTAACTTGCAACTGTTCCGGTTTTTCTACAATGCGGGAAATCAAACTATCGATTTCTTGGATGTTGGGCAAGGGGAAATCAATTACTGTGGCTTCTTCTTTCAATTCTTCTGGCAATTCGAGGGCGTGAGAAGTGAGGACGATTGTTTTTTTGCTCCGCTTCAATTCCCTGGTTAAATTACGCAATTCCCGCACTACTGGAGCATTTTTTTCGGTGTAGGGCGCTCTCAAAATTGGGTGTAAATCCCGCAGTACAAATATGGTATATTCTTCTACTGCAGTCTTGCCGATGCGATCGAGCGCCGCCATTACTGAACCTTTTGCAGAACCGTTATCTTCCCAGCCGCGCACGATATCCCAGAACAATACTCGGCGCGCGGGAGTTACTTGCAGCGCTACTTGGGCAATTACAGCTTCAACTGGTTCCTCTTCTGCCCCGACAATGTACAGCAGCGAATAGCGGGCGCGAATCATCAAATCCAGTCGCTTTACCAGTGAATCGAAAGGATTATTTTTGCTGAGATTAACGGCATCTAATTCTCGAATTTGTTCGCGATCTACTGTCATCTTATTTGATATCTTAGATGTAAATTTAACTCGATTAAATATTTATTTTGTTTTTAGCGGAAATTTTAGTTGTTTCAAACAATTAAAACTGACTAAAGTCCGTACTAGGAAAGAACCTTCAAATTATATCGGACTAAAGGTTTGTAGTGAGGACTTTAGTCCTTCAAAATAATTTAAACTGACTAAAGTCCGTACTACGAACTAACCTTGAAATTATAACAGAATAGGGATAATTTGGCTACTTAGCAACTTTTCGGGCTTGTTTCACCAGATCGATCAGAGTGTGGTGGGCATCTTCGGCGTCGATTAAAGTGCGATCGAACTTGACTCTGACAGGTACTGTTTCGCCATTTACTTCAGCGGTTAAATCCATGCCGTCGGCATCGATAGCGAGCATTTGAGCGGATGTCGCCTCTGGCTTGCCGCCATAGGCTTGAGCGTACAGGACTACGGCGCTAGCGTGGTCTTCGTTCATGTGAGTGCAGATGCGATCGCTAATTTCAGTGGAAAACTGGTCTGACATGGGGAGATTCCTCAGATGCAATATCGATCGATTGTACTGCGATTTGTCGCAACGCCAGAATATATAGCAGTTGACAGTTGACAGTTGACAGTTAGTTGAATTTAAAACAATATTTGTGTTTGTAGTAAGGACTTTAGTCCCGATTAGCTAAAAGCTTTAAAATAGGACTAAAGTCATCACTGCGAGCACAAATAGTCCCAGACGCACGGGCAGTCAGAAACCGGGTTTTTTACGAAAATCTTTGGTTGTCACCCACAGATTTGGTAAAAAACCCGGTTTCTTTGGCATAGATGCGTAAATCCTGAGAAAGCTTAACTAAAAGATTTGTCGTCAAATGGCAATTCATCAAACAGCGAATCAATCTCAGTCTCATGGAAAGTCTCATATCGTTTCCGCTTGTATCGTCAGGTGATTTAACCGGCGCTAGAACACAGAGTACACAGAGTCCGAGAATATATATCTGAATCATTCCGATGAATAGAGGATTTGATATCAGGATTCGCTACTTGCTGCTTGGTTGCTTGAATGCAGCTTAGCTACTGGTAAATCAGAAAAATTTTCTACAGCAACAGGCTGCGATTTTTCTAACTTAACTACTGGCAATTCCCCGCCATTGCCTCCATTTTTGCTAGTTTGATTCCACATCATCATTCCCAGCAAACCGTCAACCAAACCGCCGCCGCTACCATTACCGCTAACCGCAACATCCGGCACAACTCGCACGTTGCGATCGCCTATAATTTGCATTAACTGCAAAGCCGTATAACCGGAACCGCCCAAAGCCACAACACCCGCTTGATAAGCTTCAGCTTGAGCATTTCCCTTCACCCGAATCGACTCAGCCTCGCCTTGAGCTTGTTTCACCTGAGAATTCGCTTTCAACTCAGCAATCTTCACGCCTTGTTCCGATTTCACCATCTCTTGTTGAATCTCAGCCAAAGCAGTTTCCCTGACCAATTGTTGCCGCTGAGTTTGTGCTAGTTGCTGCACCTCATAAGTCTTGCGCTGTTCCTCAGCAATTTTGCGGTCTGTTTGAGTTTGCATCAACTCTGCTGGCGGCAAAATATCCCCGATTAAAGTATCAATTGCTTGCACGTCGTAGGTACGCAAAGCTGCTTTGATATAATCCGCTGCTTCTGCTTGTCTGCCGCTTCTTGCAGAGAGAAAATCTAACACAGAATAAGCTTGCGCCGAATTGCGAAAATAATTGCCAATTGTCGGCTGCAAAACGTGGTCTACTAAATTCTGCATCGAACCCACGCGCGAGATCACTTTCGGAGCATCTAAAGCGCCAACATGAATAATCTGAGCTACTTCTAAGTCGAAGGCAAAGCCGTCTTGAGAACGCACGGTTAAAGATGAAAGTTTAGAATCGTAACTGTGCCGTTCCGTCTTACCCGACCAGTTCAATACTATATTAGTAGTTGGCACTAATTCTACTTTTAAAATGCGAGTATTCAGCGGATGTTTCCCTGGATAAAGAGGAGTAACCCACACCCCTTTATTGCCGACATTTACTAAATTGCCGTGGGTGAAAGCAGCGCCGCTGACATCTTCTGAGGTTTTACCAACATAGGAAATAACTGCGCCGACATAGCCGATCGGGATTTCGGTCATCGGCACTTGTTCCACGCCGACAAACCAAGGATTTAAGTTCCAGGAACCGGAAAGCAAAACTTGTTCTTGCAAACCGCGCCTACCGCCACCGATGATAAATTTTTGCGCGTTTTGGAAGTTATCGTGGTTCGGAATAATCGAACCTGCAATTTCGCCATCTTGAATCGGAACGCCGTCATAAGTTGTGACAATTCCTACTTTGTCGGAATCAACTTTGTACAGTTTTAACAGTTCCGCCGTCATCCCGTGTTTGGGAGCATTTGCTGCTGTAATTACAGTAAATAATGCCGTATTAATTCGATAGCTACCACCTGTAAGGATGCCTAGCTGTCTGCCTTTTTCTCCACCAGTTATGAAGAATTTGCGAGCATCTTGAAAATTATCGCATTCTGTGTATTTACCGAGGATGCGCTGCGGCGGAATCGGCGCGCCTCCGGCTGCGATTACTAAACCAATTTCGCCTTGAGGAACTACGGTTAGAGACTCTTTGCGGACGCTGTATTGTATGGGCCAATAACCCCAGTGCCAACCGGGGGGTAAAGTATCAGCTTGATATCCAGCTTCTCCGTTTAAGGCAATTAAATCTGCTGCGGGTAAAGACTTTTTGCCGAGGCTAAACTTTTTACTGACAATTCCCACTTCGCGATCGCCAATTACGACTAATCCGCCAAAAAACAATGGCAGGACTAGAATAATTATCATACCGCCGATCGCGATCGGGATAAATCCGCCCGGCCCTAGCTGCATTGTCTGGACGGGAACAGTGGTACGCAACTGCCCTAGCTGCAAGCTAGAATCAGGTTTTGTGGCTAGCTGAGTTGTTTGAACTGCGGGGGGGATATCGCCAGCAGCTAATACCGGTGAGGGTTTCAAACTGGCTATTGCACTGATGGCTAAGGACGCCGAAACAGCGGCTGCAAACTGTTTTAAAACCCGGACTTTGACTTGAGATTTAGGTAAAAGTGAATCAAGCATTTTTTTTGATAAGGGCTAATTTGTCCTAGGAGTTCCAGCTTAGCTCTGCTACCAAGTTTTTACATAAAATTTAAGGTCTTATTTATCATTTTTTACGTTCATAATAGTCATATTTTTTAGGATAATACCATTTTTCTAAAGATATGCTATGGATGAAGTCTTAGCCACCCCGATGCTTTGGGGGCGTTGGGGGGTAATATCAGCGCTACTTTATGAAATTGGTGTAACTGTCGGCGGCGAGTGGCTGTAACAATCACCGTAACTACTGTTAATCCGGGATTTGTTTGTAACTGGCGGGCGATCGACAATGCGGCTAAATCTTCCGCCTGCTGCACCAAATTGGCAAAAGATTGACTGGCATCAGAATCTAAGCTAAGATAGCGTTCCTTGGTTTCAGCCAAGGCGATCGATGTACTAGATGTAAAATTAATAGTGACTAGAATCAAAGCCGACAAAAGGAGACGGTAAAAACTCATGAAATTGCCAAATAAACACTGATAATTATTAAGTATAATCACCATAAATTAAGCCTAAATTAAGCTAAGATTAAAACAATTTGTTACAGAACGAGCGAGACTTATTCATCTCTCCGATCTCCCTCTGTGTTCTCTGTGTTCTCTGCGGTTAAAATATTCCAATTCAACTTCCAATGCAATCAACAAAATGTGCCATAGCCCTCGGCAGCAACTTAGGCGACTCCCTCGCCACACTCTCTAGCGCGATCGCAACTCTCAACAACACCCCCGAAATCACCGTAAAATCCCATTCTAGCTGGTATAAAACCGCCCCCGTCGGGCCTCCCCAACCCGATTACATCAACGCCTGTGCCATCCTAGAAGCTGCCCTAGAACCGAAACAATTGCTAGCAGCTTTATTAGAAATTGAAATAAAATTTAATCGAATTCGCCGCGAAAAATGGGGGCCGAGAACCCTCGACTTGGATTTGCTGCTGTATGATGATTTAATCTTAGAAACTCCGACGCTGACTTTACCTCATCCCCGGATGACCGAAAGAGCTTTTGTATTAGTACCTTTAGCAGAAATTGCGCCGGATTGGGTGCATCCAGTGACGAAAAGTGCGATCGACCAACTCGTACAAAAGGTAAACTGTTCGGGAGTAGAAAAAATGTTAAACAGTTGACAGTTGACAGTTGACAGTTGACAGCGAGGTTTTTAGGATAGGGATTTACACCCCACCCTAAAAACCTGACGCCCTGAAAGCGGGGGTTTTAATCCCCTGAATTTTGATAATGTAAAAATTGAGCAAAATTTAATGGCTTCGATCGCCTATGATGTCATAAATTAGTGCAATCAAACATTATTCGCTTCTCGCTTATGCCATTAGGAAAAGAACTGCCCCAACTCCTCAAACAGCGCCTGTTTTACCAAGGGCGCAAATTCAACTTCGACGTAGCTAGGCTGCGCCTTCCCAACGGTTCCGAAGGCGACTGGGAATGTATTCGCCACCCAGGCGGAGCACTTGCAGTTCCCATCACTCCCGAAGGTAAACTCGTCTTGGTGCGACAATACCGATTCGCCGCCAAAGGACGGATTTTAGAATTTCCCGCAGGTACAGTTGAAATCAATGAAAGCCCAGCCGAAACTATCAAACGCGAAATCGAAGAAGAAACCGGATATCGCGCCGGCAAATGGCAAGAATTAGGCAAATTCCTGCTCGCACCCGGTTATTCTGACGAAATCATTTATGCTTTTTTAGCCCAAGATTTGGAAAAACTGGAAAAGCCACCACAACAAGACGATGATGAAGACATGGAAACAGTTTTGTTCACTCCAGAGGAATTAGAAAAAGCCATTTTAGCAGGGGAACCAATTGATGCAAAATCAATTTCTAGCTTTTTTCTAGCGCGCCATTTTTTGATGTAAAATAGTATCGCGGTGCGTCGATTACATACAGTCGGAAATAACTAGAATTGTGGCAGCGACGCACCCTACAAAAATATTAAACCTCAAATCAAATGTCAGACTTAATTTTATTTTGGCACCGTCGAGATTTACGTATTTCTGACAACATCGGACTGGCTGCAGCGCGGCAGGAAAGCCCGAAAGTAGTCGGGATTTTTTGCCTGGATCGCAATATTCTCGATCGCGATGACGTAGCACCAGCCAGAGTCACCTACATGATAGGTTGCTTGCAAAAACTTCAGGAGAATTACAGCAAAGCAGGTAGCCAATTGCTGATAATTCAAGATGAACCAAGTCACGGCATCCCAAAATTAGCAACCGCAATTGATGCCAAAGCAGTATTTTGGAATCAAGATGTTGAACCCTATGCAAAAGAGCGAGATATCAGCGTATCAAAAGCTCTCGAACAAGCAGGAATTAAAGTTGAAATTTTCTGGGATCAAATCCTGCACGCCCCGGACGAAATTCGCAGCGGTGCAGGACAACCCTACACAGTTTATACACCATTTTGGAAAAATTGGAACAGCAAACCCAAAGCTGAACCAGTAGAGACACTGCCGATAACTTATCTGGAATTAATGACCGGATTAACCGCCCGAGAACAAGAAATCGCCAACCAAGCAGGTGCAATAGAAACACTGCCAACGGCATCTAGTTTGGGATTTACTTGGGAAAATCCGTTAGTAATAGAACCCGGAGAAGATGCAGCGCGAGCAAAGTTGGAAGAATTTTGCGAAATCGCAATTTACCAATATCAAGAACAGCGCAATTTTCCAGCAATTAATGGCACATCCCAACTCAGCGCCGCCCTCAAATTCGGTGCAATTGGTATCCGCACAGTTTGGCAAGCTACCCAGAGAGTAATGGAAACTTGCCGCAGCGAAGAAGCCTGCACAAGCATCCGCACTTGGCAACAGGAAATAGCTTGGCGGGAATTTTACCAACACGCCATGTATAACTTCCCTGAATTAGCAGATGGGCCCTACCGTCAAACATTCAAAAACTTTCCTTGGGAGAACGATGAAAAACTCTTTCAAGCTTGGTGCAGGGGCAAAACTGGTTATCCGATTGTCGATGCAGCAATGCGGCAGTTAAATCAAACAGGTTGGATGCACAATCGCTGTCGGATGATAGTCGCTAGTTTCCTCACGAAAGATTTAATTATTAACTGGCAGTGGGGTGAAAAATACTTCATGCAAAAATTGATAGATGGCGACCTTTCTGCTAACAATGGCGGCTGGCAGTGGAGCGCATCTAGCGGTATGGATCCGAAACCTTTGCGAATATTTAATCCCGCCAGTCAAGCTCAGAAATTTGACCGGGAAGGGGAATATATTCGGCACTGGGTTCCAGAATTGCGCCGAGTTGATACGAAACTTTTGCTAACAGGAAATATTTCACCTATAGAACGCCGGCTGCTTCATTATCCCGATCCGATCGTAGACCACAAAGAGCAGCAGCGCAAGTTTAAGGAACTTTATAAACTGCAAAAAGTTTAAATATCAAATTCAGTTGATTGATGGGGAATACCAGGTTATATCATTTCCGGTTACATTCCTGGTGATGTTGATTGTTCGCTGTCAACCGTCAACTCGAATTTACTATTCCGATGAAGAGAGGAGTTGATCTGAAACAGGGCCGAAAGGACGATCGCATTATTTCGTCTGCTTTCGGGGAACTTGTACTAATTCTCAGAACTCGTGCAACAGTAGCTTTAGGGTGCATCGCCACTTGTCAATCCTCGCATTCGATCGACAATTTCGCATCGCTTTGCGGACTATGTAAAATTACGTAACAGCCTGGTGCGATACAAAAAAAAATTAGCTAATTTTGAGGAACAGACAAAAAATATTTCAGGGCGATCGCAGATTATGAAGTCAGGGTGACGAGCGTGTCTCGGCTGAACGCACAGGTATTTGACCGCTTGGCTCAGATTGTGAATCAAAATCAATATGTTACGAAGAACTCAGAAAGCAGGCTTCTTGAAAAGAAACTCCACATTTCTTAAAGAAGCTGAGTTGCCTATTGTTTAAACCAAAGTAAAAGTATAGAGCAAAAATCATGGCTACTTTCACCGTCACTAACACCAACGACAACGAAAGCGATCCCGGTTCCCTGCGATTTGCCATCAAACAGGCTAATGCCCAAGCAGGCGCAGACACAATTATCTTCGACCCAAATTTCTTTGCCGTACCAAGAACCATTGCCCTTTCCACACAACTAATCGTCAACGACAGCCTCACCATCAAAGGCCCTGGAGTCAACAACCTGACGATTAGCGGCGATGCCAACAACAACGGCAGCAACGACAATGGCGATGTCCGCCTCTTCTTCGTCAACCAAGGGACTGTTCAATTCAACAACCTCACCCTGGCAAACGGTCGGGGCAAGGGCGGCAATGGAGGTGGAGGAGGTGGCGGCATGGGCGGTGCCCTGTTCATCAATGGTGGTAGCGTCACCGCCAATAACGTCACATTCTCAAATAACCAAGCAATTGGTGGCAATGGCAGCTTTGGCAGTGGCGGTGGCGGTGGTGGTTTTGGTGGCTCTGGTGGCTCTGGTGGCAGTGGCCGTTATGGTGGCAGTGGCGGTGGCGGCTTTGGTGGCGGTGGCGGGATTAGCAGTCTGTATGCCGGGGCTGGTGGCGGGGGCTTCAGTGGGGAAGGCGGTTACGAAACCGACAGTCGCGCACGAGGCGGGAGTGGTGCAGGCACTATCTTTGGT
>NZ_CAWPRX010000212.1:0-36327 GCF_963890365.1 Tychonema sp. LEGE 07196
GGGGGGGGTAATATCTAGCGCTACTTTATGAAATTGGTATTGCTTAGCAAGTGAGCTTCCCTCGGTTAAAAACTCCATTTCTTTGGTCTGGAAACCCAAGTTTCGAGTTCCTTGACAAAAGGTCAGTTAAGCAGGAAAATCAAGTAAATATCAAAAAAAATGCTCAGTGAAAGTTTCATTAGTGGTGAGCGATTTATCGGGAGCAAGCGCAATTCGTGCCTTTCTCTTAGCTCAAGTTCTGATCGAGCTTAACTACGAGGTAGAAGTTGTTGGATTTAAGTTTGGTGAAGAATTGTACGCGATTCCTCCTGCAAACATCCCAGTCTGTGCGATACCAGGGACAAACTATCCGACGTTTTTGATGGATGCTCAAAAAATTTTGAAAAAAATAGATGGAGATATTATTTATGCAGTCAAACCTAAACCTACAAGCTTTGGTTTATCGCTGCTAAAAAAACTGGAGACTCTGCGCCCTGTGATTTTAGATATTGATGACTGGGAACTAAGCTGGTGCGATCCAGATGAATGGAAATATCGTCCTTCTTTTAAACAACTTTATCGAGATATTTTAAAACAAAACGGTCAATTGAGAAAACCCGATCACCCGCTATATATCAAGTGGATGGAAAGTTTAATCCACCGCGCTAATGCAGTCACCGTTCATACTAAATTTTTACAACAGCGTTTTGGTGGTGTATATTTGCCGAACGGTAAGGATACTAAAATGTTCGATCCTGCTAAATACAATCCTGAATTGAGCAGAGAGCGTTACGGCTTGTCTGGGTATAGAATATTAATGTTTCCGGGTGCGCCTCGACCTCACAAAGGAGTTGAGGATGTTTTGATGGCCCTCGAACAGTTAAACGAGCCGGATTTAAAATTAGCGATCGTCGGCGGAAGTCCTTATGACGATTATGATGATAGACTTATGCAACAATGGGGACGTTGGATTGTTAAACTGCCAAGATTTCCAGTCGAGACGATGCCTGAAGTTGTGGCGGCGGCTCACGTTGTCGTTGTTCCTCAGCGACAGACTCTGACAGCGGTGGCTCAGTTTCCGCTCAAGCTGACAGATGGGATGGCAATGGCTAAGCCTGTTTTGTCTACACGGGTGGGGGATATTCCGGCAATTTTAGGAGGAACTGGTTATTTAGTCGAGCCAAGTTCACCCGCTCAAATTTCCCAAAAAATTCAATGGATATTTCAAAATTTGACCGTCGCGAATTTGCAAGGAATGAAAGCTCGGGAAAGATGCGTAAAAAAATATAGCATTCAAGCAATGGCACCGATACTTTCAGAAATAATTTTAGGTAGTAGCGGTGACATTTAAGCGACTGAATGGAGGAAGAATAACTGGGTGAAATTAAAGAATATTTTGAAATGCCATACTATTTAGCTGGGAACGCTTCATGTCTGCGAATAAGCTACTCCTAAAATTTGCGAGACGATATCCCGGCAGGATTTTATTAACTGTGATCCTGGGCTTTTCTGGGGCTTTATTCAGCGGTATCAGCACTACTCTGATTGTACCGGTGCTTTTAAATTTTTTGGATGAAGCGGTGGAGCTGCGCGGCGCTCCAACTCTCATTAAAACTTTGATGTATCCTTTTGAAGGAATGCCCGAAAATCAGCGTTTAATGTTGATGACAGCGGCGATTTTTGTCGCAATTTTTTTGAAAAATATTGCGAGTTATATCAATACTTTAGTGGCCACTTCTCTGACGCGCTCTCTGACTTTTGATTTGCGAGAAGCAGGTTTGCGGTTATTGTTAGAAGTAGATTTAGATTTTTACTCGAAAACTAAAGTCGGGGATTTAATTAATAGATTGGGCGGAGAAATTGGCCGGACGGCTAGTGCAGTTGGTACGGCGATCGGAATGTTTACTACTTCAATTACTGTTTTGGTGTTTGTGGGTTTGCTGCTTTCTATCTCGTGGAAACTGACGGTGACAGCTACAGTTTTGCTGGCGTTGGTTGCTTGGACAAATCAATATATTATTCACCGTTCTAAGCATTTTGGCATGGTGCTTTCTGAGATGTCTAAGGATTATTCGGTTAGGGTGTTGGAAACTATAACTGGGATTCGGCTGGTCAAGTCAACGGGGAACGAGGAAAGGGAGTATCAGCGGATCAAGCATTTAATTCAAAGGCGAGAACACGCAGATTTTCAAGCTCAGGTAAATTATGCAGCGATCGCCCCAATTAACGAAGTTGTTAATTTAATAGTTATTCTTTTGATTGTATTTATAGGTCGCACAATATTTGCCAATGAAATAGAGTCGATTTCAACAGTTTTGTTGACCTATTTATTGGTACTTTTTCGGTTGATTCCTTTGATTTCTCAGTTGAATAGCGGGCGCAGCCAATTTGCGAATACGTCGGCTAGTGTAGAGGTGGTCAATGATTTTTTGAGCTGCGATGACAAGCCGTTTATGCTGAACGGTTCTGTGCCGTACACTCATTTGCAATCGGGAATTAGTTTTAATAAAGTATCTTTTAGTTATCCGAATCACAAGAATTTAGTTCTTCAAAAAATTGATTTATTTCTTCCTCACGGCACTACTTTGGCTTTGGTAGGAACTTCGGGTTCTGGTAAGTCAACTTTGGCAGATTTACTGCCGAGATTTTACGATCCTACTGAAGGTAATATCTCGATTGATGGCACAGATTTGCGGGAATTTGAGCTAAAAAGTCTCAGAAAAGCGATGGGTATTGTTAGCCAAGATACGTTTTTGTTTAATGCTTCGGTGCGCGACAACATTGCTTACGCTAGGCCCCAAGCGAGTGAGGCAGAAATTGTGGAAGCGGCGCGGGGAGCGAATGCTTATGAGTTTATCGAACTGTTGCCGGAGGGGTTGGATACTCAAATTGGCGATCGGGGTGTAATATTATCGGGAGGGCAGCGTCAGAGAATTTCCATTGCTAGAGCTTTGCTGCAAAACCCGGAAATCTTAATTTTAGATGAGGCTACGAGTTCCCTGGATACGGTTTCCGAAAGATACGTGCAATCGGCGATCGAGAAATTGAGCTGCGATCGCACAACCTTAGTAATCGCCCACCGCCTCTCCACAGTCCAAAAAGCCCACAAAATCGCCGTGATCGATCGCGGACAAGTAGTAGAAATAGGTTCCCACGAAGAATTGCTAGCAAAAGGAGGTTACTACACTCGCTTGTATTCAGTGCAATTTGCCGAAGAAACCGCTCGTGACGAAGCATTAATTAGAGGTTCTTACGAAATTCGCACTCGCCTGACTCCCATGATAGCTTACCTCAAATTGCTAGTAGATGAAATGGTAGATTCTCCCGAAGAAAAAGACGAGTTAATTAGAGAATCATTCCACTCCGCTGCTAATATTTTTAAAACCTTAGAATTTATAGAAAACACTATCAAACGTCAGACTGTTAAAAAGTAGGCAATTGGCAGTTGGCAGTTGGCAGTTGTTAGTTGTTAGTTGGTAGGGGCGGTGGATGGTGCGGGCCCGCCCTCAGTTAGTTGTTAGTTGTTAGTCAACAGTCAACAGTCAACAGTTAACAGTTAACAGTCAACAGTCAACAGTCAACAGTCAACAGTTAACAGTTAACAGTCAACAGTCAACAGTCAACAGTCAACAGTCAACAGTCAACAGTCAACAATTCCCATGTCTAAATATTATGTCTTTTTTACCAGAAATGTCTTGCCGCAACCCAATGTAGCAAGCTTAGTTCAAGTTGCACACTCGGCCAATGCCGCAGCAAATCTCGGTTTGCCAGCAGTTTTAGTATACCTCCGCCAAGGCTTGAGTGCTTCAAATCCCGTTGATTTACTTTTTCCTTTTCAACCCAGAAAACCAGATGACAAACTTGCCAAAACCTACAATCTTGAGGAAAAATTAAAAATAGCAGATTTGCCAGTGCCTCACCTCGATTTTTGGGACAATAAGTGGACGAATGCGAGTACCATAGTTTGCAAATACTATTTGCCAATTCACCTGCTAAAATCAACTAAACTCGTCCACAGTCGCGACTGGAACTTTGTCAAAGCTGCTATTAAAAACGGAATTCCCGCTATCTACGAACAACACCACCATGAAGACAAGAAATTTGCATCAGAAATTGTGAGCAATCCTCTATTTCAAATTGCTGTAACTGTTGCAGATACTGTTCGACACAGCATGATTGAGAATGGGATGCCACCAGATAAAGTAATTACGCTGCACAACGGTTTTAATCAGTTATTTCTCGCGAGACAAGCAGCAGCAGCCGAGAATTGGCGGCAGCAATTATTAGCAGGTGACAGGCAGCATTTAGCAGTTTATGCGGGGGGACTTTACCCGTTTAAAGGTGTTGATATGCTGGTGGATGTGGCCGAGGAATTGCCGGATGTTCAATTTGCGATCGCCGGTGGGGATTCATCCCAAGTTACAGCCTACCGGAAATTAGCTAAAGAGAAGCAAGTTAACAACATTAATTTTCTCGGCTACCTCCCGCAAAATCAACTGGCTAGCTTGCTGCAAGCAGCGGATGTTTTGATTCACCCGCACTGTTTGACAGAAGCCGCGACATTCACGTCTCCTTTGAAGTTCTTTGATTATATGGCATCGGGTACTGCGATCGTAGCGACGGAGATTGCATCTTTGATGGAATTTAAATCGGGAAATATTGCAGCAATTTGGTGCGAACCGGATAACCCGCAGCAGTTTGCACAAAGCATTCGAGATTGTTTAACCAAGTATCCGAGGCAGATCGAAGGTTATGCAGAAACATTAAAATTTGTCAAGCAATTTTCCTGGGAAAATCGGATTGAGAGGATTTTGAGTTATGTGGATGAGTCATTGGTAGGGTGCGTCAGTCCGCAGGCGACAGACAATTGATAAAATTATCAAAACAGACGAACCATTAACTGTGCGGTGCGTCAGCTTTTAAATTATCAAAACAGACGCACCATTAACTGTGCGGTGCGTCAGCTTTTAAATTATCAATTATGGCGAAAATCACCCAAGCTGAGGCACCCTACATACTACTAATTATGAACCCAAAAATCATCGGCACAATCACCACATACCCAGGGATGAGTCAAAGCGACTGGCTGTGGCAACAAACTCCCCACAACTTCGGCAAATGGGGAAATATTCAAATGCTTGCCAACCATCCAGAACCAGACTTTTTGCTCATGTATCAATTCGACTTTCCCCGACAACCAAAACAGCAATCGTGGATGGATAAAATACGAAATTACAGGCATCCCAAACCAGAAATTGACATTCGAGACAAATTCCGCAACGTTCCCCAAGAACGGATTATTTATCTAATCAGAGAGCCGCCATTACCCGAAGTAATTGAAATTACCAAAACCAACTACGAACAAGCCAAACTTTATTGTGGCTACATTTCCGGGCCCGACGACTTCGCACCAAAACCCGATTATATGCCCGCGATTTGGTATCACTCTAACTCGTTTCGAGAACTGAATGAAATGCCTGCGCCGCCGAAAACTAAATTATGTTCTTGGATAACTTCAGGTGTTAGCCGCAGCGCCAACCACCGACAGCGATTAGATTTTATCAAATTGCTGCAACAACAAAAATTAAACTTTGACCTTTACGGGCGAAACTTGCCAATTTGGGCGCAGGGAAACGGCACTGTTAACAATAAATGGCACGCCGTCGCACCGTACTATTACAACTTAGCTGTGGAGAATTATGCAGAAAACGATTTGTATGTCAGCGAAAAACTTTGGGATGCTTTGTTAGGTTGGTGTTTGCCAATTTATTACGGCGGTTCGGCGGCGGATAAGTTGTTGCCGGCGGGGAGTTTCCTGCGGCTGCCGAGTTTGGATGAAAAAGGAGTACAATTTATTAAAGAGGTTATTGCAACGGCGGATTATTGGCATGAAGCGAGGGATAAAATTGCCGAAGCGAGGCAAATCATTCTCCACGAATTGAACTTGCTGAATTGGCTGTCCAATTTTGTATCTTAGGAAATAGTTTTAGGCGGGATTCCCGGTATTACAAGATAATTCGGCGGTTGAAACCGCAACTACACAAACAAAGTCCGCGCAACGCGAGACTAATAGATATGAATGGAATTTGCACGCTAGCCAACGATATAGTTTACGACCAACTAATTGCCTTGCTCAACAGCATTGAAGTTATCTTAGGCTCAAATACTCCTGTCTGCATTTATCCTTTCGACGACCAAATAGAGGAAATCAAAGCTGAAATTGTCAACCGTCCCAACGTGTTTATTTATGAAGATAGCGCATCTATTCAGCGCTGGGACGAATTCATGGAATCAGCCGCACCAGAGCGTTTGAACCGCCAAAAATTCCGGCTTTACGGTGCACACCGGCGCTTTTGTGCCTTCGACGGCCCGTTTCACAAGTTTATCTATATGGATGCCGATACTTTGGTGATGAATTCCCTTGATGGGGTTTTTCAGCAGTTAGAGGAATCTGATTTTGTGGTTTATGATTTTCAATTTACTGACCCAACTAAAGTATACAATATTCAGTCGCCAAAACTCCTCGAAGTTTTTGAGCAAAATCGGATTGATTCGGAAATATTTTGTTCGGGATTTTACGCTAGCAAGCAAGGATTGTTTGAGCAAAATACTAGGGAATGGCTGTTAGATCAACTGCAATCTGGCGAGGCGGAAATTCTCTATGAAGGTGCGGGAGAACAGCCGTTGCTCAATTATATGGTGATGAAAACTAAGATGAAGAGCTATAATTTTGCTTATAGCCTCCCGGAGGTTGAGAAAACTGGGTGTAGCGTCACTTCCCAACATTTTGAAGAACGCGATAATATTTTGTATGATAAGGGAAATCGGCTGACTTATCTTCATTATATTGGTGTGCCGCCGGATTTGATTCGGAGGGTTTGTGGGGGGGAAAATATTGAGTTTCCCTATGGCGATTTGTTTCTGCATTACCGCTATCTCCGGGAACCGGAAAAGCGTCCGGTTTTTACCCAAGCGCCTAAGTCTTATACTGAGGTTTCTCGGTCGAATTTGTTAACCAGGGTGTTGAGAAGGTTGAGGATAAATGTTTGATTTTTAAACCGCAGAGGACGCAGAGAACGCAGAGAGAGAGAAGAGAAATGAGTTATTCTGATGTTAATGGATTTGATGTGAGTCGGGGTATTTATATTGTTGCTAATGATAGGGTGATGGAAAGCGCGATCGCCCTTATGGCAAGCATACGTCTGTATAATTGTCAAGTACCAGTTTTTCTGATTCCGTTTGATGACAATTATCAGCAAGTCGCGGCCGCCCTCAGCAGCCTCTACGGGGTGCGATTGTTCCCAAATCTGGAGTTTGTCGAACAGTTTACCAGAGAAATTGGCCAAATGTTCGATCGTACTTTTCTAGCCCTTCCCAACAAAATGCGGAAACTCTGCGCTTGGTTTGGCCCCCTCGACGAATTTCTGTACATCGATACCGATATCATCGTTTTTGAAGACATCGCAGCCAACTTAAACAAACTCTCAGAAGTAGACTTTTTTTGCTGCGATTATCACCACCTCAGCGAAAAACTGCGAAATGTATTTTCACCAGTCATAAAAGAACAGAATATATTTACCGACTCACAACTTCAAGATGTATTCAACAGCGGTTTTTGGGCTTCGAGAAAAGGCACTATTACCGAATCGCAAATGTATAAAATTTTGCGAGAATGCGCGCAGCATCGAGAATATTTTGACTTTACTCAAAATGTCACAGACCAACCTATACTAAATTACATGATTCTTAAGTTAATTCCCAAGCGCTGCAATCTGGTAAAAACTTCAGCCACAGAACCCGGTAGCTGGGCGGGTTCTACACATTTTCAAGAAATAGATTACCTGCTTTATGACAAAGGCAAAAAGCTAAAATATCTGCACTGGGCTGGGATACCAATTAAATCGGGTAGCCCTTACTGGAAACTTTGGCAACATTATCGTTATTTACATCAAGAAAAACCTAATTTAATGCAAAAATTATTCCGATATTTTTAGAGATACATTTTCTATTAAAAAACTATGACTGATGGCATTTATATTCTGGGAAACGATGTGGTTTTTGACCACTTAGTTGCTTTATTGAACAGTCTCGAAGTCAACGGCGCGAAAAATCTTCCTGTTTGCATCATTCCCTATGACGATAACTTGCAAAAAGTGCGAGTAGAAATTGCCTCGCGAAGCAATGTTACTTTATTTGAAAATACCGATTCCATCGATTTTTGGGAAGACTTTGCGACTCAAGCTTGGACATCTCACAAAAAAGCTCAAAAAGTTTGGCAAGCTAAAGGTTGGCGACAAGTTCACTGTCTGGGAATGCACCGAAAATTTTGCTGTTTTGACGGCCCTTTTGACAAATTTGTCTATTTTGACGCTGACACTCTGTTAATGGGTTCTCTGGATGCCATCTATCACAAACTTGATGAATTTGATTGGGTAGCAAACGATTTTCAATACAAATCTGACCTCAATTATGTGTTTGATTTATCCTCGGAAAAAGTCGCCGAAATTTTCCAGCTTGACAGACTAAAATCTCAGATTTTTTGTGCGGGTTGGTTTGCTTCAAAAAAAGGTATTTTAAATCGCCACAACTCAGTTGAACTATTAAACAAATTGACTTCAGGAGAAGCTGAAATCTTGTCCCTGCGGGGAACTGACCAACCTTTATTTAACTATTTCGTCGCCCGCAGTGACATCTCTTTTTATAACTTTGCGTATCATCAAGCTGCTGGGGTAACGGGCAATCATTGGTCTTCTAAATTTGATGTGATAGATTATGTTTTATACGATAAAGGACGGCGGCTGACTTACTTGCACTACATGAGCATTTCGGCTGCCAAGTTTACTCGATTGTGTGCTGGGGAAGATGTTGAGATTCCCTACCGAGATGTGTTTCTGCACTACCGTTATTTGAATTCACCGGAAAAATTGCCAAATCTCGCGCCGCCCAATTTGTTGCTTCGTTTGGGTAGAAATTTCAAAAGTTTGGTAGTTAAAAAAATTAATAATATTATGTTTAAGTTGCGAAGTTTTGGGATTGATGGTGATTATACCAATTTTATAAAGTAGCGCTAGATATTACCCCCCCAACCCCCCGCGATTTCGGGGGGGCTAAGACTTCATCTATAGCACATATGAAAGAAAAATGGTATTAGTTTGATTGTTTTTTTGAACCGCAGATGTTGGCAGATTAACACTGATAAACGCTGATGGGTTTTTATCTGTTTGATTCGCGTTTGTCTGCGGTTTAAGAAGTTTATTGTTCAAATGAATCTAAATCGAGCGCTTGGGAACCTCCGCGTTCGAGTTCGATTAAAAGTTTGTTTAGCTGAGTCCAAACCAACCACGCGGTGAGTAGTGTGAGAGGTAAAGCTAGAGCATAAGAAAGTAATTTTGGGAAGCCAAAAATCTCCACTCCCGAAGCTAAAAATACGCAAATTCCCCCGGCCATTCCGATGAAAGGTATGGATAATTGCAACCTTGGCAGGTTAGCTAGAGTACGAGTAGAGCGATTTTTTGACCACTGCTGCACTGCTTGTTTGAGTGTTGCTTCAAAAGCTAAGCCTGATGCCATACCTGCTAGCAATCCAGCGCTCATTAAAAAATATGGAGGTTCTGGAAAATAATACACGAATAATTCCTTAGTTTGGGTAATGGAAAATTGGGAAGTCAGCAGTCAGTAGTCAGTAGTCATTAGTTAGCATTTAGCATTTAGCAGTAAGAAGGAAATTATTTTTGCCTCTGTTTTCTGCATTTTAAAATTTGTGTATTCGGGACTTTTTTGTGGTCAAAAAAGTTAATTGGTCATTAGTAGTTGTCTTTTGATTTATAACTAATGACCATCCTCCGACTTGCTTCGGCTTAGCTCAGCACAAGTCGCTCATGACTAATGACTAATGACTGATGACTAATGACTAATGACTAATGACTACTGACTAATGACTAATGACTACTGACTACTGACTACTGACTACTGACTAAAATTAAAGTCGAGTCAGGGCGGCTGTTCCTGCTGTGGAAAGCTCTGTTAAAGCGTCTAGAGCAACGTTGAACAGGCGACTTGGTTGCAAGTCTTCTTTGACTAGGTTCCAAAGGCTGCTAACTTCTGCTGTGTGGAGGCGATCGTCTTCAATCAAAGCTAATATCAATTGGCGACGCAAAAACGATCCTTCTTCTGACAGCAAGAATTGTAGGCCTAGTTGGGCGGTGGGTAGCAGGTCGAAACTGCGATCGGATCTGGCGATCGCGATCATCTCCTCTAATCTGTTCCACTGGAATTTGCCATCTTTGAATAATACCTCAATCAGTCGCCGCCGCAGTGCTGGAGATTCTCCGTTTAACAATCGGCGCGCTACGTAAGGATACGCAACCTCGACTATCTTGAAATCGGGATTCAGCGTCAGGGCTAAACCTTCTTCTGTCACGAGAGAGCGAATAATTAAGGCAAATTTCGCGGGCACTCGGAAAGGATAGTCGTACATCAACTCCGAAAACTGGTCTGTAATTGTCTTGAAGTTAAAATCTGACACCTTTTCGCCGACGATATCGCCGAGTACGGATTCCAGCGCCGGGACGATCGGCATAATATCTGTATCTGGTGTCAAAAAGCCGAGTTTTACAAAATCCTGGGCTAGCTGCAAGTAATCTTTGTTGATCAAATGAACGACAGAATCAACCAAAGTTTCTTTAGTTGTTTCTTCCATCTGATCCATCATCCCAAAATCGATGTAAGCCATGCGGCCGTCCGCTAAGGCAAACAGATTTCCCGGATGGGGGTCAGCGTGAAAAAATCCGTGTTCCAGCAACTGTCGCAAACCGCTGCGGACTCCGACTTCAATTAAGCTATCGGTGTCCAAACCTGCAGCTTTAACGCTTGCCATATCTGTCAGCTTGATGCCGTCAATCCATTCTAGGGTGAGAACGCACGGTGAAGTATAGCGCCAGTAGATACTCGGAACTTTTACTGTCGGGTCGTCGGCAAAGTTTGTGGCAAATTTCTCGGCGTTGCGGCCTTCGTTGATATAGTCAATTTCCTCGAATAATTTGATACCGAATTCATCGACTATTAAAGAGAGGTCGTGGCCGAGATTGAGCGGCAGCAAAGGGGCTAACCATCCAGCGGCCCAGCGCATTAAGTAAAGGTCGAGGCTCAAGATTGGTAGCAAGTTGGGTCGCTGAACTTTGACGGCGACTGCTTCTCCGGTCATGAGACGGGCTTTGTACACTTGACCGAGACTGGCGGCGGCGACTGGTTCGGGGGAGATTTCGCTGTAGGTTTCGCTAATGGGGCGATCGAGTTCTGCTTCAATAATCTCAAATGCTCGCGCCGAATCAAAGGGTGGCAATTGATCTTGAAGTTTGATCAGTTCTTCGAGAAAGTCTTTGCGAATTAAATCCGGTCTGGTAGAAAGGGCTTGGCCGACTTTAATGAAAGTGGGGCCCAAGCGAGTGAGTATTTGTCGCAGGTGGGTGGCGCGTTCCGGCTGGTGTGCTGCGGCTTCGTGCTGCCAACTGTCCCACAGCATCCCCAGCACGAAGCCTGCAAAAGACCAAATAACGGTAATTGCTCGCCAAATTGCTTTCCAAGGACGTTTGCGGTAATACTTAGCGATCGCTTGTGGATCGTAGCGTCTAGCCTGAGTGAATTTATACTGAGGCACTCGTTTATTTTCCTCTTAATTTTATGAAAATTGCAGGTTAAATTGAAAATTTGAGATCGGGAGTCGGGCGTCGGGCGTCGGGCCTAAAAGCATCGGGAATCGGGCCTAAAAGAATCGGGAATCGGGCATCGGGCCTAAAAGCATCGGGGATGGGAAGTCGAAAGTTCAAACATTCTTCCTTCTTCCTTCTTCCTTCTTCCTTCTTTTAACCCGCTCGCGAAGCCGTTATAGCCTTCTTCCTTCTTATTTCTTATTTCTTCCTTCTTCCTTCTTCCTTCCTTCCTTCTTCCTTCTTCATCATTGACATATCGCCAATTTTAGGCGAGCGGAAGATGCACCCGTTCTAGGCGGATTATCAGCCTAAATTTTTTTCTTTTCATTAATTAATGATAGTACATAAAAGTACAAGCGATCGGTCAAAATACTTAATATATTTCCCTGACCGCTGCACCAGTACGGCACTGCAACCCTGCAATTTCTCTGTTTTGGGGCGTTTCTGTCGATCGGGCGATCGGGCCAAAGCTACCGGATGCTACCGGCTATGTGCCAAACAATCTTTGAGTCCATAAATCGCCCGCTCTTGTTGATCCCTCGAAAGTTCGGGAAACATCGGCAAAGACAAGACTTCGCGACAAACTTGCTCTGCCACAGGTAAATCACCGACGTGATAGCCCAAAGATTTGTAAACAGGTTGCAGGTGCAAGGGTAACGGATAGTAAACCATCGAACCGATGCCGGATTCCTGCAACCGATCGCGCACCGAGTCCCGGAAATTGCCAGAGGAGTTTGGCTGGTCTTCTTGACTTGTAAGCCGAATTGTGTATTGATTCCAAACTCCCTTAGCTGCTGGCAATTCCTTGGGGACAGCAACTCCGGGCACGCGGGAGAGAAATTCGTTATAAACGGCTGCTTTTTCGCGCCGCTGGGCGTTCCAACTGTCGAGATACCGCAATTTAATGCTGAGAATCACCGCTTGCAGGGCATCTAAACGGCTGTTGTAGCCGATTTCTTCGTAGAAATACCTAGAAGACTGTCCGTGTTCTTTGAGCATTCTCATGGAAGCTGCGAGGGCTGCATCGTTTGTTGTCACCGCGCCGCCGTCACCGCAAGCGCCTAAGTTTTTGGTCGGATAAAAGCTGAAACAGCCGACATGGCCGATGCTGCCGACTTTTTGAGACTGCCACAGGGCCCCGACAGACTGGGCGCAATCTTCAATTACGGCTAAGTTATGCTTGGTGGCAATTTCCATCAACCGAGTCATGTCTGTGGGTTGACCGAAGATGTGCACGGGCATAATTGCCTTGGTTTTTTGGGTAATTGCCGCTTCGAGGAGTTCGACATCCAAATTAAAAGTCTCGCTGTCAATATCGACAAATACCGGAGTTGCACCGACGGCGCTAATTGTCTCAGCCGAAGCAAAAAAAGTAAAAGGAGTGGTAATCACTTCATCGCCGGGGCCAATTTTGAGAGCTCGCAAGGCCAAAATCAGCGCATCCGTGCCCGAGTTGCAGCCAACGCAGTCGGAAACGCCGGTGTAGTCGGCGAATTCTCGTTCAAAACTTTTCACGGCGGGGCCGCCTATGTAGCCGCCAGAGGCGAGCACTTTTTGCACCGCAGCGGTTATTTCCTCGCCGATCTGGGCGTACTGCTGGCTTAAGTCGAGGGGGGGAACTTTATTCACTCTTCACACCAAAAATTTCAACCATTATCACAGCAAATTCTTGCAGCAAAACTGTTTTTGAGAAACGTTTCTTCAAATATTTTATAGTTGGAGGGGCAAACAATCACTGGATCGAAAGAGAGCGCCGATGTTAATTCAGCTAGAGTTTACTGATTTGGGTTGGGCTTTGGGGATGGTGGCGATCGCCATCGGGCTTTCGGCGTGGCAGGGATTGGGATTGGAGGGGGCGATCGCGATCGCGGCGGGCCGCACCCTGATCCAGCTAATCCTAGTCGGCTACGTGTTGGCCGTCGTATTTGCCCCGGAGGGAAAAAATCCTTGGGTGGTTTTAGCAGTTTTAGCAATCATGCTGACAACAGCTAGCACGGTGGCTAGCAACCGCATCAGCAAAAAAATCAAGCACTTACTACCGTTAGTTTCGGGTTCGATTTTGATTAGCACGGCCTTGACTTTGGGCTATACAAACTTGCTAATTTTGCAACCTGATCCCTGGTACGAACCGCAGTATTTGATTCCCCTAGCGGGGATGATTTTGGGCAATGCGATGAACTCTGGGGCGATCGCCGGTGAAAGACTTGTCAGTACAGTTAACAGCAGCCAGTTAGAAATAGAAACCCATTTAAGTTTAGGTTCCACACCGCAGCAAGCAGTAAAACAGTACCGCAAAGATGCGATCAAAGCTGGATTAATCCCCACATTAAATACAATGACAGTCGTAGGAATCGTGACATTACCGGGAATGATGACAGGTCAAATGCTCAGCGGTGTCAGTCCGATAGATGCAGCATCTTACCAGATTTTGATTATGTTTGTGTTAGCGCTGGCAACTTTAATCGCAACTCTATTGTTGACCGAGGGATTGTCCCGCAGGTTTTTCAATCAAGATGCACAGTTGATAAAATGATAATTGGGAATTGGGCATTGGGCTCTAGCGTTGCGGAGGGATTGGGAATTGGGCTCTAGCGTTGCGGAGGGATTGGGAATTGGGCATTGGCCAAACTGGGAAATAATATGGGTAGGAACTTGCATTTGCCCTTATTTTATTGAACAGGCTGTCCGGCTTGTTCCACAAATAGTGAGTTTATTTTGTGGGCCGTTGCTCCTAGCCCGTCCGGCCATAATTCAGGAGAAATAGCCATGATTCAAATAGCAACTAAAACGCTAACTTTTGAAGAATTTGCGGAAGGGAAGCCAGAAAATGCACGTTACGAACTTCACAGCGGAGGGATTGTTGAAATAGCTCAGCGACCGGGAAAGCATGAAGAAGTTATCGGTTTTTTAGCCTCGGAATTAACTATTGAATTTGTGAGGCTAAACCTGCCGTACTTCATCCCCAAACAAGCATTAGTTAAACCACTGGAAAACCAATCAGCTTATTCGCCGGACATTCCGATCTTAAATCGCCCAAATTTAGCATCAGAACCTCTGTGGCAAAAGTTTTCAACAGTGACTCAAGGAGCCTCAATTCCGCTGGTTATAGAAGTAGTTAGTACCAACTGGCAAGATGACTACATCAAAAAAGTAGGCGAATACGAACTAATCGGGATTCATGAATACTGGATTGTGGATTATCTCGGTTTGGGCTGCCGCAGGTTTATTGGCAATCCCAAACAACCAACGATATCGGTTTATCGGTTGGTTGACGGCGAGTATAAGGTTAGTTTGTTTCGGGGAAACGATCGGATTGAGTCGCCAACTTTTCCAGAGTTGAATTTGACGGCGCAACAAGTTTTTCAAGCTGGATTGATTGCGGAGTAACTCAGGAATAATCAAATCGAGTCAACAGTTAACAGTCAACAGTCAACAATTCCCCCTGAGTGCAACCGGAATTGATATAACCCTACAATATGTTCAAATCCGGCCTACTTCGGTTCGTGGCTCGCAATCCGCTTGCCTTCGCCATTGTACACCTGCATCGGAATTTTGGCGTTTTCGGCGATCGCCTCCAAAGCTTTTTGCAACGTTTCAACGTGCTTTTCCACAGCTTGACGAGTCTTCACGGCCTTCTTGTTTTCCGCTTGGATGAAAGTTTGTTGCAGTTTCTGCACGTAATCGGAAGTCATCTGCACCGCAATCAAATCTTTGCTAACAGTATAGTCGCAAATTTTCGGTTGGCCTTTGCAAGTTTTATTCAAATCCGCCCGCGCTTTTTGCAGATTCCTTTCTTCCTTCAACTTTACTTCTGCTTGCTCCAACGATTTTGTGTAGGAATCAATCAGCGGCTTGGCTTTCTGGGAATAAGCAGTGGCCGCCGGAACTTGCTCGGCATAACTCAAAGCTCTCCGCCAGTATTCCGATGCCTTAAACCATTCATTTTTGCCCTCAAAAATCATCGCTTCCGCTGCTAAACTCACTGCTTGAGTGTAGCCGTTTTCTGAAATTCCTTCAACATTTTTGCGCTCGCGAGCTTGGGAAAGCTTCGTTTCGTATCTCGGAATTAGCAGTTTACCTTGTTGGTAAGATTGCGTATTGCTGGGAATTTCTGATATTATGTCCAGGGCTTTTTCCCAACCAGCTTGTACTTGAATCCAACTTTCGGCTGTTTGAGCTACTGCTTCGCGAGCTTCTGCTATTTGGGCTGTATTTTTGGCTTCGATCAAGGTTTTTTCGGCTTTTTTTTCTGTTCCTAATTCTTTGTTTCCTGTTGCTAAATTTTTGCGGTATTCCTTTGCCTTTTTTTGAGCGTAGGGATAAACAGGGCTGTCTTGGGGGATTTCTCCGAGTTGGGCGATCGCGCTTTGCCACAGAGCTTGCGCTTCCTGCCAATTCTCGGCAGAATAAGGAGGATTTCCGGTTTTCCTGGCTGCTGACTCTGCTAGGCGCGCGCCATCGATCGCAGAGTTTAAATTCTGACTTTGCTGGCGGTATTTTTCCAGGGCGGTTTGAGCTTCGCCGCGATGAATTGACCAAGCTGGAATCGGTTCCAAAAGGGCGATCGCCCCTTTTAACTGTTCCTGCGCTTCTTCGGGGCTGTTAGCAACCTTTGAAGTTTTCAGCGTCCTGATCGAATTGTCGCTCAACTGTTTAGCATTAGCTAGTGCAGGGCATTCTCCGATGACACAGGGGCGGCTCAACAGGTAATAACCCCCTGCCAAAATTATCGCCGCCAAGCTGACAATTCCTGCCGCCGCCAGCAGCGCCCACGGTGAATGCTTGGGTGTTTGAGAAACTGTTACCGCTTCCATATCTAGCGAATTGAAGGGATTTTCTGCAAAATCTCCCGGAATTGTAGCTACCTTAAAGGCGATCGGATCGGAATTGCTAGAACTCTCCTCAGACAAATCGGGGAAATATTCATCATCTCCCGGCTCTTTAATATCGTTTTCTAACAGCATTTCCTCCGCTGCATCCGCCGTCTCTGCCGCATTTATTGCTAGCACAATCCCCGTTTCTGCAGCGGGTATTTCCTCGACTTTCTTTCGCACTTCCACTGTTCTGGGTCTTGACAAAACAGGGTTGTGCATGGTAAAAGAATGGAAAGCATAGGGCTGTTTTTGTCCGGTAATTTTTAGGCAAAGTCCAATCTGTTCAACAGATTCTGGTTCTATTTCGAGAAGAGCCGCTTCTAGCACCGTAAAAGTCGGTTTGGCTTTGATAACTACACTTCGCGGGTGTTCTCCGACAACCGTTAAAGAGTCATCTCTAAAATCGCAACTGATATAAAGCGGTATTTTTTTTAATCCGGCGGCTTGTAAGTGCTTCTGCAACTTTACTTCTAAAATTTGTGCCTTACTTTGTCGTGCTGCTACTGTCATACTTTTTTCCTCTTTCTGCTCTCACCACTTGCGATTTTAGATTTTAGATTGCGATTTCGGATTGCGATTTCGGATTGAAAAATTGTCGGTAGTTCCGATTTGCTTGAACTTGTACCGACTCCTTCAAATCTCAACTCTCAAATCTTAACTCTTAAGTCTCAAGTTGCAACTCTTTTCCATAACTTTCGCTGTAATAAACTTGAGTCACATCAAAACGCCCACCGTATTGTTTGAAAGGTTCTGCTGCATAACCAAGCGGTAGCAAACAGCAAACATCTACTTGTTCAGGAATTTCAAAGGCTTCTTTCACCTTAGCGCTGACAAAACCTTCCATCGGACAACTGTCTACTCCAAAGCTTTTAGCTGCAATCATTAAGTGAGCTACTGCGAGCATTGTATGTCTGTTTGTCCAAGTTTCTACAGAGTCGAAACAGGGACGGTTCTCGAATAATTGCGGGATTGCTTGGCGTATATAACCGGCTAAATTGTCATTCATTGCGCCTGCGGCTTTGCCCAATTCGATGACGGCTTCAGTGTTTTCGGGCTCGGCGGCGCGCCGATCGCCACAACAGATTAACACGATTGGGGCTTCTACCACTTGGCGCTGGTCGAAGGCGCAAGTTTTTAATTTTTCTTTGCTGGCTTCGTCTTCAAGTACGATAAACCGCCAAGGCTGCAAGTTGTAACCGGAGGGCGATCGCACTCCCAAGCGCAAAATCTCTGCCAATATAGCTGGGGGAATTCGATCGGGCTTGAAACTGCGCGCGGCCCGTCGGCTTTCGATCGCAGTTTTAACATTAATTGAGGGTTGGATTTCAATTGGCATGGATAATTCTAATTGGTAATTGGGCATTGGTAATTGGGCAGTAGTCAGTAGTCAGTAGTCAGTTGTCAGTTGTTATTTGTTATTTGTTATTTGTTATTTGTTATTTGTTAGTAGTCATTGGGAATGGGAATTAACTAATGACTGTTGGCTGTTGACTGTTGGCTGTTGGCTGTTGACTGTTGGCTAATAACAACTAACCAATAACAACTAACCAATAACAACTAACCAACAACAACTAACCAACAACAACTAACCAATAACAACTGACTTATCCCAAGCCCAACTCGCGCTTGAGCAAATTAATTGACTTAGAGCCGATGTAATTTTCAGAGCATATCAGTTGCGGGGGACGAATAATATCCTCTCGGGCAGCGTTAATAGCCGCTTTTACTGTAGCAAAGCTCGGTTGGTCGCAGAAAATTGTTCTTGCCGATCGCACGATCGAGTTAATCTTGTAGGCATCCGACAGCAAAGCCGTCATCACCAGCAAATCCTCGCCCCGGATGCTGTGGATGATCACTTCAGTCGATCGCAACATTCCCGGACTCAAGCTGACTAAACCCAAATAACTGTCTTTCGGTAAACCCGTCACAAGCTGGATTTCCTGATCGTAGTCGTAGATGTCTACGGGAATGACTCGCACCGAACGCGGCGCCGAAATTGATTCTGCTTCTCCGATAAAATATCGACTCGTGATCACAGTTCCCGAAGAAATTTGATCCAAAAAAGTACCTAGCTGTTCCATCGGCACTAATTGTATGGGAATGCGGAGAGCTTGTTCGAGTTCTTTCGCCATCAGCTCGCCCACGCCGATATCTTCTGTGGGGGCTGTGACGACGACTCGGGCGCTGCACCTGAGCCGCCAGTCAATTTCGGCCAAAAATAATTCCCTGGCTTGGTTGAGCGTACAGCCCTGTCCCAGCAGTTGATCCATACTTTCTTGAACTATTCTATTAGCGAGAGGATATTCTTCGAGGATCGGGGATTTGAGTTTACTGCCGCCCTCGTGGCCTTGAGCGCGGACGTAAATCCCCGATCCGGCTTGGGCCTCTACCAGTCCGGTATTTTCGAGCTGTCGGTAAACTTTGCTGATGGTGTTGCGGTGCAAACCAGTCTGCATGGCTAGTTGTCTGGTGCTCGGCAAGCGGTGTCCGGGCGGAAACTGGCGCGAGGCGATCGCAAACCTGATTTGATTGAATAGTTGAGTGGATGCAGGGATCTCGCTATCTGTTTGAATATGAAATTGAACCATATTAAAGGCTCCGAGGACTTCAACTTAATATTTTTATAACGTCGAGTACCGCGCTTGGGATTGCTTGGAACTCTCTGCGTGTGTATAGCATAATCTGATTTGTTGACAACTGTTGCTGTTGTTTTGCTTGGCAGGCGATCTGGCCTAATTTTTCAGGTACTTTCAAATCTTAGCCGTAGGGTGCGTCAGGCAAGATAATTCTCAATTCTCACCGAAAATTTTAGAACTGACACACCATTCATTCATTAGTTGGTGCGTCACAATAAGATTGTGAATTTGTCGCACAAATTTTACGCTTCTGACGCACCCTACTTCACTATCCGTTACATCCGTTAAAAAATCCGTTACCGAACTTTCCTCTTCTACATTTAATCTCCGACTATTTCCATCTCCCTTGCTGCTTTCGGGCCCATCAGGAAATAAGTCTGCATTTTTCCTTTACCTTTAATCTCGATCTCGCCCCGGTCTTCAAATTCATATTTATCGTGCAGCAAGTTATAAGTATAGTAGCTGACCTGAATGCGGCCGGGTATGCCGTGAGATTCCATGCGGCTGGCTGTATTCACCGCATTTCCCCACAAATCGTAAATGAATTTTTTAGTGCCGATTACCCCCGCCACCACCGGGCCGCTATTAATCCCGATGCGGATCGCAAAATTCGCCTTTAGCTTCACATTTAATTCCTGAATTGCTACTAGCATATCCAGTGCCATTTCGGCGATCGCCTCAGCGTGATCTGGGCGTTCAATCGGAATACCGCCCGCTACCATATAAGCATCCCCAATCGTCTTGATTTTCTCTAACCCGTGCTTGTCGCTGAGCTTGTCGAAAATTGAAAAAATTTCATTCAGCAAATATACTAATTGAGTGGCGGGCATCGTGGTAGAAATTTGGGTAAAATTCACCAAATCAGCAAAAAGAATAGTTGCTTTTTCAAACTTGTCTGCAATTACCCCCGGTTCGCGCCTCAACCTGTTGGCGATCGGTTCTGGCAAAATATTTAGCAGTAAATCCTCAGTTTTTTTCTGTTGTTTCCTGAGTGCCGATTGCATTTGCTTGCGCTTAGTGATATCGTGAAAAAATACAGAAATGCCGTCATGACTGGGAAAAGCCCGGACTTCCAACCACAGTTTTAAGGGACGATAATATTTCTCAAAATTCACTCCCACTTGTTTGGCTACAGCTTCATGACACTCTTCATAAAATACCGAATTTATCAAATCGGGAAACTCTTCCCAAAAAGTTTTACCAAAAAGTTCTTCCGGTACGCGCTGCAAAAATTGCGAGGCTTTGTAATTGACGTAAGTAAACCGCCACTGGAGATCTAGAGCAAAAAAAGCATCGCTCATTCCTTCTAAAAAATTGACAATTTGCTCGTCAGTAGAGCGGAGTTTTGCTTCAACTTGTTTTTCCCGGCTCTGGGCGCGCTTTAATTTAGCATAATTAATTCGCAACTCCATTTGGTTAATAACTTGCCTTCCTAAAGTCTGCAGCGCTTCTAATTGTTCTGGGGTAAGATGGCGCGGAATTGTATCTATCGCGCACAAAGTGCCGATCGGAAAACCATCAGAAGTTACTAGCGGCGCTCCAGCATAAAATCGAATATTGGGATTGGCAGTTACTAACGGATTCCCCGCAAAGCGATCGTCTTCTAGAGCATTGGGTATAACTAACAATTCATTGGGATTTAAAATAGCGTGAGCGCAAAATGCTAACTCTCTAGGAGTTTCTGAGGCGTCCAAACCTACTTTTGATTTAAACCACTGTCGGTTAGCGTCTATTAAGCTGACTAAAGCAATAGGAGTGCCGCAAATGTAGGATGCTAAAGCTGTTAAGTCATCAAAAGCTTCGTCGGCATCTGTATCGAGAATATGGTAGCGGTGAAGTGCTTTTAGTCTCTCTTCTTCGTTGCTGGGCAAAGGTGCAACTTGCATCGGCGGCGGCGAGGATATACGGTTACGAAAAATCCGCCCAAGTCTCCGCGCTGCAAATTTTTGGACTTGCGCTGCTAGTTTTTCAACTAACATCAAAATACCTGTTTGCCAAGCTTTGTTCATCTTACTTTATTTTTTTCTCGCCTGTTGGAACTGTGGACGATCGCCCGCTTTGCGATCTATCCCTACATACTTACCGCAACTAACTCCTCAATTTCCTGAGCTTTCGCTGGTAATTTCCCTGTTAATACTTCTCTACCCTCTTCGGTAACAAGTATATCATCTTCAATGCGTATGCCCCGGACGTCCGCGAATTTTTCCAACTCGTCCCACTTTACAAATTCTTTATATTTGGCGCGATTTTCAGAGTTATTCAAAATTGCCGGCACTTGATAAAAACCAGGTTCGATCGATACCAGCATTCCCGGACACAAAACTCGATTCAGCCGCAAAAAACCCAACCCAAACCGACTGCTTCTCGTTCTTCCGGCTGCATAGCCAGCCAAATCGCCCAAATCTTCCATATCGTGAACATCCAAACCGATTAAATGCCCGATGCCGTGCACAAAAAACAGCGCGTGAGCATCCATTTCTACCAAATCTTCAACATTCCCCTGCAAAATACCCAAATCCACCAATCCTGCCGCCATAATTCGAGCAGCTAACAGGTGAATATCTTGATATTCCACCCCCGGACTAACTTTCTCAATACAAGCATCGTGCGCTGCCAAAACCACATCATAAATTGCTCTTTGAGTTGGCGAAAATTTGCCCGAAACAGGCCAAGTGCGAGTCACATCTGCCGCCCATCCCATTGACGATTCGGCACCGACATCTGCTAACAGCAAATCTCCTGTTTGTAGCGGATTGTGATAGTGTTCGCTGTGCAGAACTTCGCCCTGTACCGTAACAATACTCGGATAGGCATAGGTCATGTTTTCCGAGATGATGACACTTTCCATTGCAGCGCGAATCCCTGCTTCGATGCGAGCATTTCCTGTGGCCGCCATGCCCGCTTTGTGCGCTGCTACGGTGACAGCGGCAGCTTGACGCAATTCGACCAAACTGGCTGCATCGTGGCTCAGGCGCAGCGATACGATCGCCTGAGTTAATTCTAGATCGATGCCGGTTGGCGATTTGGACGGTGCAAGGGGGCGATCGAGAATTTGTGACTGTTGCAACAGAGTCAAGCTATCCTGAAGGGCGATCGTGGCGGCATTTGTGGAACGCGCTTTTAATTCAGTCATGGGGAAAGCAGCATCAGCCCCAATTAATTCAGCAATTTCTGCACGTTTCGGCATTTCTCCATGCCAAAGAGTGCTGCTAGGATCTGCGTCATCTAAGAACAATTCTAATTTACCCGATTCTAAGCGAATGGCAGCATTTTCTAACTGCAAACCTGCAAAATATAGAAAGTGACTGCTGGCGCGAAAAGGAAAAGTCAGCGCCGGATAATTGCGAGGAATGCTGCGCCCAGACCAAAGAATTACCGGAAAATCAATTAAATTGGCAAGTTTTTGTCGCCGTTGGTGTAAAATATCTTTTAACATATCATCAGTCTTGGTAATGGTCATGGCTAACAGCAGATTATTTTGAATTTTGTTGGTAGTAAGGATTTCAGTCCTTTAATTCTCAGTCTTAAAATAAATAAAGTCTTGACTTCAAACTTAGCAGTCATTTTGAGAAAAGTCTAATCTTTATATTATTTCTTGCTATCATTTTGTGCGTAGTGTTTTCGATCGCATTTGCGATCGCCACAAACGGAAATTTGTTCAGCACAAATCTTGCCAGACAGTAAGAAAAACCAAGGCTGAAAGTGCTGCGCGGCAAGTGCTTAACATTCCCCGTAGCTACAGGGGCGATCGACCAAATTAGTCGATCGGGCTTTTGTAAATGTTGTAACATGAGCGATCGCATCTATTGACGGCTTGATATTTTCGACTTTAAAGTATAAGTAAATTCCCTGAAAATAAGATGAAAATTCCTCACAAAGCTCCTAAAAATTCCGTACAAATACGGGATTGGCCGATCGAACAGTTGCCGGGATTGAGCCATGAAAACCAGTCTCAACTAGAACAATGCGGCATCACCACAACCGCGCAATTAATTCGCATGACGAAAACACCGGCTGCGAAAGCATTATTAGCACATCAATTACACATTAACATTCTATCTGTTAATAAATGGGTAGCGATGGCAGAGCTGGCTCGGATTCCCAGTGTCGGCTGTCAGTATTGCGGGCTGTTGCTGCACGCCGGCGTTGCTTCTGCCGCTCAATTAGCTCAAATGCCCGTGGAGAGGTTGCACCAACAAATCCTGAGACTGCACGTAGCGACAATGCAGCGCAATGATTTGACTCCTTCGGTCGATCGCGTGCAACAATGGATTCAACAAGCTAAATTAGTCAAGAGTCATTAGTCAGTTGGCAGTTGGCAGTTGGCAGTTGACAGTTGGCAGTTGACAGTTGTTAGTTGGCAGTTGACAGTTGGCAGTTGGCATTTGTTAGTTGACAGTTTTATAGAAACCCCCAAGACGTTTAAAACGTTCTTAATTACTAAAAAAATAAGCTGTTATATTGCTTCCCTGCTAGATCACCAAAGCCTTCTGACTTCTTCTATCCGTTAAATCCGTTACATAATCCGCTGCCAATCTTCCCTCTTCCTTCTTCCTTCTTAATATATGTCAATTCAAGTTTACGGAATCCCAAACTGCGGAACCTGCAAAAAAGCTTTGCAGTGGCTCAAAGATAACAGCATCACTTACGAGTTCATTAACACAAAAGAACAGCCACCAACTCGCGAAACAATTGAAAACTGGGTGACAAGTTTAGGCTTTAAACCAATGCGAAATACCTCCGGTCAATCTTATCGTGCTTTGGGCGACGACAAGAAAGAGTGGACTGGTGAAGAATGGGTGGAAGCTTTTGCTAAGGATGCGATGCTGCTGAAACGTCCGCTGTTTGTGAAAGATGGAACTGCTGTTTTAGTAGGTTTTAAAGAAGATGCAATTCGAGAAAAACTTGGGCATTAAATGAGCTGAATTTAGCTTTTTTTGCGCCGCATAGACTTAATTTCTCCCAGATCGTCCGTGAAACCCCAGCGCTCGTAAAATGGTATAATTTTCGGCAAACAATTAAGAGAAAAACTCTCCACGGCTTGCAATTCGGGATGATTGAAAACTGCATCCATCAACACCGCGCCCAATCCCGTGTTTCTGTGTGTCGGCTTGACAATCACATCAAAAACCGGCGTTGCTTAATCAGGGTATGAAAAAAATAAGTTGAAAATTCAGAAGTTTTGTGGATTCTGGTTTCTATGACTTGCATATTTAGCCTTTCATACCGTAAATCAGCAACGCCCAAAAACCATCGCCCTGTAGACAAAATCGGTGAGGACGCGGGTAATGCCAATTAGCCGTAGCTTGCGGGGCGGGACGCCATCGCCCTCATCGACCAAACCAATGATAACATCAGTAGCGGCGAGCATTTTCACCACATCCTCCCGCCTCCGCTTGTCGCACCAAAACTCGTTTTTGTACAAATCCATCAAGTCAGAAACCTGATTTTCCGTCAAAGTCTCGACAATTCGATACTTAGCAATATTATCGGTCATACCATTGTTCTAAAGATGTGCTATGGATGAAGTCTTAGCCGCGAGCATCTTGCTTTGCATTATAGTGCGTAATAACTCACAAGTTATACAATAGGCAAGTCCTTACAGCAATATAATAAAAAAAATGCTTTTTGCAAAATACCAGATGTTCCCCTCCTAGCGCCCTCAAAGCATCGATGAGGTTGGGAGATGGTGATATGTAGCGCTACTTTATAAAATTGCTATAAGCCGACAAAACAGGCGTAGAAATTGGCACAAATCAAAAAAACGCCCAACTTGAAAAAGTTAGGCGCTTTCCACTCTTGAAAATCCCGCTATAATTCAATACGGTTCACTGAAGATAGATTCCTCCTAATATCAATTCCGGTTGCACTCATACATGATTTAACTGTTAACTGTTAACTGTTAACTGTCAACAGTTAATTTACTATTCCGATGAAGAGAGGATTTGATATAACCCCCTTAAAAAGGGGGGACAAGAATGCCCTCTGGCGTCCCCCGACTATCCGGGGGATGCTGCAAGAAATCTCCGGGGCATAAATATGTTAAGTGAACCCTATTGCGCTATAATTAATCGCTGTTGCGAGACAAGAGATTTGATTCAACTTTCACAGCATAAGTCGGTACAACCTGATTAATTGCCGATTGCAATATGGGAGTTTTTGTGACAGAATCGTTTGCTAAGTTAAACAAAGGATTAGACAAAATTCCAGCCAATGTTGTCGCAACCAAGGTAAGTACGACGCTGACTTGCAAAGGCCGCATTCCCTGAAGGTTCCAGCGAACTTCGGGATAGTTTTTAACCGCATCCGACATTTCTTGAGGCTCTTTTACTACCATCATTTTGACGACGCGGATGTAGTAGTAAATTGAAATTACGCTGGTAATTAATCCCAGGATAACTAAGCCGTAAAGTCCAGCTTGCCAGCCAGCCCAGAACAGATAGATTTTGCCGAAGAATCCTGCTAGAGGGGGAATTCCGCCGAGAGAAAGCAGGCAAATACTTAATGCTAAAGTTAGCAGCGGGTCTTTTTGATACAAGCCCGAGTATTCGCTGATTTGGTCGGTTCCTGTCCGCAGGGAGAAGAGGATGATGCAGGCGAATGCGCCTAGGTTCATAAACAGGTAGATCAACAGATAAAATATCATGCTGGAGTAACCGGCTTCGGTTCCTGCAATCAAACCAATCATTACAAAACCGGCTTGG
Source organism: Tychonema sp. LEGE 07196 (assembly GCF_963890365.1). Taxonomy (NCBI): domain Bacteria; kingdom Bacillati; phylum Cyanobacteriota; class Cyanophyceae; order Oscillatoriales; family Microcoleaceae; genus Tychonema; species Tychonema sp. LEGE 07196. The sequence continues at coordinate 25,902 of NZ_CAWPRX010000212.1, forward strand.
GCGATCGACGAATAAGCCAAAAGCCGCTTCATGCTAGTCTGGGCGAGGGCAACTACATTACCCAACACCATGCTGAGTATGGCTAAGGCTGTGAATATGAATTGCCACTGCAGCGTAAGTGCGGGGAAAGCTGTTGTTAACAAGCGGATTGCTAGGGCAAAACCGGCGGCTTTGGAACCGACGGAAAGGAAGGCGACAACTGGTGTGGGAGAACCTTCGTAAACGTCGGGTGTCCATTGGTGGAAGGGAACTGCGGAGATTTTGAAGGCGATGCCGGCGATCGCAAAAACCAAAGCAATTACCAAACCGAGAGATTGACCGTCATTAACAGTAGAAAGGTTGGCCGCGATCGCATTTAGCGTAGTTTGGCCGCCAGACAACCCGTACAGCAGCGAAATACCGTAGAGAAACACCGCCGAAGAAGATGCACCAATTAACAAATATTTCAAAGCAGCTTCATTGGAACGCGGGTCGCGTTTTGTGTAACCCGTCAACAAATAAGACGAGATACTCAGAGTTTCCAACGAAATAAAAATCATCACCAATTCATTAGCGCCGGAAAGGAACATTCCCCCCAAAGTAGCGCTGAGCAAAATGCAGATAAATTCCGCTAAAGCAGTACCCGTTTGCAGTACGTAGCGGACGGATATCAAAATAGTGACAGCCGTCGTCAAAGCGATAATTCCGCGAAATACCAAACTCAAGGCATCGCTGTTAAAACCGCCCAGAAACGAGATCGTATTAACGTTGTCCCACTGCAAACACAAAGCAGCAACGGCGGCCAGCAAACCCGCAACGGCCACGTAGGGAGTCCAACTAGAGGAACTGCGGCCTACGATTAAATCGCCTACGAGAACCACCAGGAGGGTGACGATGATAATTCCCTCCGGCAAGATAGTTCCAGCATTTAGCTGGGCGGCAAGAGTAGCAAAATCCATATTTTCACGCAGGTTGGTTAGTACAAGCCGAAATGGCTGTAAAGGGCAGCGAATTCGTAAAAATTCTTTACCAAACACCGATTGTAGCGGATTACAGCTTTGCCAGCTTAGTTGGGCGGGTGTTTGTTGCTGTTGAGTCGGCGGGGAGTCGGCCGCAAAAGCGATCGCACTGCGGAAAAATCGCCATTGCGGCCGATCGGGCAAATTTTTTTCGCTTCACCCCTTGACACCGAGGCAACGTAAGGCGTTTAGGATTGATTGGCGATCGACTCTGAACAGAAAGCAGGAAAGGTATGCAACCTGCAACGGGCTGAGTGTCGCTTTTTCAGGGGTAACGGAGGGCGATAGCCAAGGCTGCTGATGCCGCTAGCGCTGCTGCCGATCGAATGTGATTCCAGATTGTCCAGTTAACAAGGTAGCTGGCCCACAGCCTCGCGCCCTCAGCACTGCCTGGATCGACTTTTGCCAGCGCATCGTTCAGCGGTACATTACAGGCGATCGTCACTCCCACCGTACCGACGAGATACAACAAGCTACCGATCGACAAATAGATAGCACTTGGTTGATGCCACTTGAATGAGGAGAAAGCCAGAAAAATGCAAGCCGCAGCCGTTCCGAAAAGCGCCGTCATAAACAATGGATTGATGACTGCAATATTGATCGATTGCATGGCCGCAATCCCCTGCGCCGGCGGAAGTCGGCCAAGGGCGTTCATCACGAAGGTTGAGAAGGCGAAAAAGACTCCGGCTATCAGGCCGCAGCCCAGTACCGCGAAAAGTTTCAATATCAAAAGCGACTGGTGAGGAATTGCCATAAAGCCTCTTTTCTGGTGCGATGCTCCTGTACCAGAGCAGGTTATTGAGCTAACTGTCTTTACCGCGATGCGATCGCCCTTTGATTCTCCCAATCTGCTCGGGTGAGGCGATAAACAAAGCAGTCATCGTTGCCAAACCGTCGCGGTTCCACAAATTGGAAACCAAAACGTTCGTAGAAACGGTGGGCGCGGGTATTGTTCGCAAGCGGATCGATCAGTACAGCCGTCACGGCAGAGTCGGCGAAACATCGAGCGAGTGCAAGCTGCATCATTTGTGTGCCGTAGCCTTTGCTCAATTCTTTCTCCTCTCCGATCCAGATGTCAATGGCGCGGAGATTCGCAGCAACATCATCACCCCAGTAGTGACTGTCCTCACGTGCCGGATCGATAATCTGGATAAATCCGATCGGGCGATTATCGATTTCAGCAATCAATTGCTCTCTCCAGTCGGGAGTGCGATCGAGTTCTATCTCCCAGTGCCAGTCATCGTTCGGATCTGAGACAATTATGTGAGGTTGCTCGTCCCAGCGTCGCAATAAATTTAAATCTGCGGGGGTAGCGGGGCGTAAATTTATCATGGCTTGTTTGCATCTAAAAATTGTTGCAGCTTTGCTGTCGCGCACAAACTATCGCCTCTTTGGCAGACATCTGCAGTTTTGCGAAAGAGGCGATCGCTAAATCACGGAAACCACTGGATAGTTATAACTTTCTTTTACCACTAAACCGTCCTTCCAATATCCAATAGAAAGCTGGTTGCTCTTCGTGTCAATTATTTGACCGTCTATTTTAATCGTGAAATCATTATACCAATTGGCGATTACTACAAAATCATAATCTTTTTCGGCCGCCACAGCAATGTCTTGACTAATTAATTTTGATTCTCTAAATTCCACCAACATCTCATTAAAAAAATATGCTCTCCCTTGACGGCACGCTTCTTTACCCTTGGTAACAGTTCCGTCACCTTCAATCATCACAATATCTTCGGAGTAATATTTATCTAAAACTGCGGATGTTTGAAAACTAGCGACCAAGTTATTGATATCTGCTAGCTTGAGCTGTAGTTCTTCTAATGTCATAAAAAATCACTTCACGCGATCGACAAATAGGGAGCATCTGAGTTTGGATTTCACTCTCGTTAAGAGTCGGAGAGTTCGTTAGATATGACTGCGGGCACTCAATCGCTTTCCTCGGAATGAAAATATCTGCGTTGCATCTGTGTGTATGTGCCTCACATCTGCGGTTGAATTATCAATCGAAAATTTACGCAAATTTGTAAGGCGTTCCCAAAATCGTATCAAAAATTAGTCCCACAATATTCTGATGTTAGCTGGCGAGTGCGATCGCCAATCGGTCAAATAGTCGATCGCGCTTCTAGTCTTTTTGCAGGGAAACCATCAAATCTATCCCAATCTAAAATCTAAAACTTAAAATCTAAAATTGAGGAACCATCCGCCCGCATCCAACAGTCTCAGCATCCAGTTACCTGCAATTCTGCTACAGTCAGTCATGACATCCCCGTGCATCTTGCAGAGACAAGGTTTCCCAGCCTCTGCGCCGACTGCAGTAAAATCCCATCAGCTTGTCACCTGCAACCCGATCGGCAATAACTTAAAAATTAAGGTAGTTTGAAAATAACCCCCTAAAGTACCCATAGGCCTTGACATCCGACCTACACTCTGTAAATTAGACACTCTAACTGCGCCACCATCCATATATAAAAAGATGCCATGTCAACTTTAGTCATCGTCGAATCTCCCACCAAAGCCCGTACCATTCGCAACTTCCTGCCCTCCACCTACCGTGTAGAGGCATCTATGGGCCACGTCCGCGACCTCCCATCCTCCGCCGAAGAAATACCAGAAGCCGTTAAAGGAGAAAAATGGGCGCAACTAGGCGTCAACGTGGAGGCAGACTTTGAACCGCTTTACGTCATCCCGAAAGATAAAAAGAAAATTGTTAAAGAACTCAAAGACGCCCTCAAAGACGCAACAGAACTGATTCTAGCCACTGACGAAGACCGAGAAGGCGAAAGCATTTCCTGGCATTTGCTGCAAATCCTCAAACCCAAAGTCCCCATCAAGCGGATGGTATTTCACGAAATCACCCGCGAAGCCATCCGCGACGCTTTGACTCACTGCCGCGATATCGACAATCGGGTTGTACAGGCCCAGGAAACTCGCCGAATTCTCGATCGACTCGTCGGCTACACCCTCTCTCCGCTACTGTGGAAAAAAATCGCCTGGGGTTTGTCAGCAGGGCGAGTCCAGTCAGTCGCAGTCAGGCTGTTGGTACGCCGGGAACGGGAACGCCGCGCCTTCCGCCAAGGCAGCTACTGGGATTTGAAAGCCGTTTTGACTCCCCCCAACCCCCCCCTTGGTAAGGGGGGGGCTTCGGACAATCCCCCCCTTGGTAAGGGGGGACAGGGGGGTGCCTTCGATGCCAAACTCGTGACAGTTGGGAATGTGAAAGTTGCCAACGGCAGCGATTTTGATGAAAATACCGGACAAATTATCTCCGGCCGCCGCGTACTTTTGCTCAACGAAGACCAAGCCAGGGCTTTACTCTCGCGCATTCAAAACAAACCCTGGACGGTTGGCAATATTGAAGAACGGCCAGTCACCCGCAAACCGTCGCCGCCGTTTACGACCTCGACTTTGCAGCAGGAGGCTAACCGCAAGCTGAGGCTGGGTGCGCGGGAAACTATGCGAATCGCCCAAAGTCTCTACGAACGCGGTTTTATCACCTATATGCGGACGGATTCGGTGCATTTGTCCGAACAGGCGATTACGGCCGCCCGCAGTTGTGTGCAAGAACTTTACGGCAGCGAATACCTCAGCCCGCAACCGCGCAAATACACGACCAAAAGCAAAGGTGCCCAGGAAGCCCACGAAGCTATCCGCCCGGCCGGCAGCACTTTTCGGACTCCGCAGCAAACGGGATTGGATGGCGTGGACTTCCGCCTCTACGATTTAATTTGGAAGCGGACTGTGGCTTCTCAAATGGCAGATTCCCGCCAAACTCACGTTACTGTATTAACTCAGGTAGAAGATGCCGGTTTCCGTTCCAGCGGCAAACGCATTGATTTTCCCGGCTTTTTGCGGGCTTACGTGGAAGGTTCCGACGACCCGGATGCGGCTTTGGAAGACCAAGAGGTGATTTTGCCGGCGCTGAAGGTGGGGGATAAACTTAATTGCAAAGATGTAGAAGCAGTTGGTCACGAAACTCAACCTCCCGCCCGCTATACGGAGGCTTCACTCGTTAAAATGTTGGAAAGCGAAGGTGTGGGCCGTCCGAGTACCTATGCGAGTATTATCGGTACAATTGTCGATCGGGGATACGCGAAATTAATAGCTAACGCCCTGATTCCGACCTTTACTGCTTTCGCCGTCACTACTTTATTAGAAACGCATTTCCCCGACTTAGTAGACACCGGTTTTACTTCGCGCATGGAACAAACCCTCGATGAAATTGCCACCGGTGAGGCGAAATGGCTGCCGTATTTGCAAAAGTTTTATATCGGGGAAATGGGACTTGCTACCCAAGTTAAGGAACAGGAAAGTCAGATTGACGCGAAAGTTGCCCGAACTGTGGTATTGGAGAATATTGCGGCGAAAGTTTGCATCGGCAAATACGGCGCTTACCTGGAAGCTGAAAGCGAAGAAGGCCCGGTGAAAGCATCGATTCCGCAAGATTTGACTCCGGCTGATTTAGACCCGGAAAAAGTGGAGTTTCTGTTAAAGCAAAAGACGGAAGGCCCGGAAAAATTGGGTCTTCACCCGGACACTGGGGAACCGATTTATGTGTTGGTTGGCAATTACGGCCCCTACGTTCAGTTGGGGGATGTTTCGGAAACGAACAAGAAACCGAAGCGTTCTTCTTTACCGAAGGGGACTGATAAGGATAGCGTGACGGTTGATATGGCGGTGAGTTTGTTGACTTTACCTCGGTTGTTGGGGACTCACCCGGATACGGGGGCGAAGGTGCAGGCTAATTTGGGGATGTACGGGCCTTATGTTGTGCACGACCAGGGTAAGGTTGGTAAGGATTATCGATCGATCAAGCCGCCGGATGATGTTTTGACGATCGAGATCGATCGGGCATTAGAGTTATTATCGCAGCCGAAAGCCGTGCGTGGCAGCAAATCAGCGACACCTTTGAAGGAATTGGGCGCGCATCCAGAGTCGGGAGAAGCCATCAATGTTTACGACGGCCGCTACGGCCCTTACGTGAAACACGGGGATATCAATGCGTCTTTAGCTAAGGATGAATCTGTGGAGAATTTCACCTTACAAAGAGCACTGGAATTATTAGCAGCGAAGGAAGCAGCGGGCGGCGGCAAATCTAGCAAGTCGAAGAAGTCTAGTAAGACTGCGGCGAAGTCGGAAACTGCAACTGAGAAGACTGCGGCGAAGAAAACCACTGCGAAGAAGACGACGACTGCGAAGAAAACCACTGCTAAGAAGGCGACGACTGCGACAAAGACGAAGAAAGCAACTAAGTCAAGTTAGTTGAGTTTTCACTCATCGAGAAACCCGGACGGTGTAGGGGCTGTGCCCCGTGCCCGCCCGGTTTTTTTGTTGGTAAAATACTGCAAAAATTTAGGTTTGTAGTAAGGACTTCAGTCCTTAAAATTGGGTTAGAGTGTCGTAGGGCGATCGGAGTTTTTCAACAAAGAGCTGTTTGGGCGATCGCTCCATATTATCATCGAATTTTACCCTCAAAAAATACGAGTCAACTTTGGGAATATATTGGAAAAATATCCATCAGAAACTTACAGGTTATTGGGTGTAGAGTGCGATCCAGCGAGCGGTAAAATTTTGATAATTTTCTAGCTTATAACTTGACAAGACACAAAATATGCGGTATTTTTACTTGTTCGTCCCGCATTTTGGAGTTAACGCTTAGTTAGAAGCCTAAGATATTCGCAGACATTACCGCAAAGTTATTGGTAGTGACCTATTAGACACAATCATTGGCAGTCGAGGAATTGAACCGTTGTAGTCACGGGTAATACTTTTTGGGGACTTAGGTTAGATATAATGTTGTGACTAGATCGAACCCTCTTCCTATCGCAGTTCCGTAGTGGATAATTTTCTGTCGCAAAACATTCCGTATGATAATTAAACCTAGTTTATTGGGCGTAGAACCCGGTCTATTTGGATTAGAAAAGGGACGCTCTAATCGAGATTTTTCTAAACAGGAAAGTTTGGGAAAGAATAAATTTAACAATGCTTTTCCCGTATCTTTATCTTGCTACATGGCTAGCAAATGCTTGAAGCCAGTCTACTTGATTTTAGATGCAAATGCTCGCATTAAACATGAAAAAATAGATGTGTCTTCTATTTTTGGGTTAAATCCATTTTCATCTGAACTTTTCTTTGCTTTTGAAACCGACTTTACACCCTACAGAACAGTTGTTACGGGTAAAATGCCAAGAATGGATCTAGTAACACTTAACAAAAGTACAGGAACTGCCTGTTTGCACAGCTTAGAAGTCAAGCTCACGGCATTACCTGATAATTCAACTTACAAGTTGGCAGAAAATAAGTACGGCTGTGAAATCGTTGTTAGACCTACTACTCTTGTTTATCTGGCACTAGGAATTGCATACAAATTTAAGCATTCCCCAGAAATATTACTTAACTATTTAGATCCTAGTTCTGTTCGCAGAGTGTCATCTTGGTGGGATGAAAAAAATATTAGAGGTTACATTTTAGATTTGGTAAGTGATATATATCGGCTTTTAATGTCAGTATTAGGCTTACAAGGACCATTTGTTTTGCAACCAGTTTGGAAAACAATTGGAAGAACAGCGAAACTGCACGAAAATTGTTTGGATGTCTTTGTCTGGAGCGATTTCGCATTCACAAGACTTTTCTTTAATGCAGCAAGGGATGCTTTGATTAAAAAGCAAGAAATAGATCGGTATGCAAGGTCTGTTATTTGGCTGTCAAGAATGCTTCTTGATTTTGCCCTTGAGGGTAGAATTCCTCATGCAGATATTATGAAAGCACTTTCCTACAATGCTCAAACTGATAAGGCATTTGCACTAAACGGTGCTAACACCAATCAATATATGGCTTGTGCAGAACTGACAAGTCCTAGAATTAAAAAAAATGAGATCAGAAATATTGTTCTTGGTGGTGGACAAAACTTTCTCAGTCCTGAAAGACGACTTGATGCTGCTCTTCTCAGCAATCCAGAATTATTTAATTAGAGCCGTGAATATGTTAAAAACCAAAATGGAAACTAAACCAAAAAATCTTACAGTTGTAGATCTTTTTTCAGGCTGTGGTGGGTTGTCACTCGGAATTCAAAACGCTGGTTTTGATGTGATTGCTGGTTTTGACAACTGGGAGTTAGCTATTAATGTTTATCAGCAAAACTTTAAACACCAAGCATTTTTGATTGACCTGAGCAATCTTCAAGGCCAGTTTGACATTATTAAAAAGTTTAATCCAGACATCATAGCTGGAGGCCCACCCTGTCAAGATTTTTCGAGTGCGGGAAAAAGAGATGAAAATCTAGGTAGAGCAGATTTAACTATTTCTTTTGCTGAGATTGTTGCGTTTGTAAAGCCGAGATTTTTTATCATGGAAAATGTAGATAGATTTGTAAAAAGCACGAAATATCAAGAAGCTAAAAAAATATTTAAATCTGCTAACTACGGCCTCAGTGAAAAAATACTTCGGGCTAGTTTATGTGGTGTTCCTCAAAATAGAAAAAGAGTTTTTTGGATCGGCGAACTGGATGGGGAAGATAAAAAGATAGAGCCTTATTTGGAAAATAATCTGGCAAGTGAGCCTATGACTATCAGGCAATATTTTAATAGTATAGGTAAGGCTTTAAATATCGATCATTATTACAGACATCCGAGAAGTTATCAAAGGCGTGGCGTGTTTAGTATTGACGAGCCTAGCCCAACAGTTAGAGGAGTTAACAGACCGATTTCCAAGACTTATCAACCTCATCCGGGTGATTCAGCTTTGGTCTCATCAAATGTACGTCCTTTAACTACTATTGAAAGAAGTTATATACAAACTTTTCCCGATAATTTTTTATTTCAAGGTTCTAAAACCGCTCTCGAACAGTTAATTGGTAATGCTGTGCCTGTTAAACTTGCTGAGTATGTCGCTCGTTGTCTTGCTCGGTATATTGAAGATTCTGATGTTAATGTTTCTCTGGAAGAGGTGAGACTAGAACAAGTGGATAAAAGCTTTATTCAACTGTCTTTAATAGATGTTTAAATGTATAGGATCTAGTTCAGATATTAATTTGGGAATCTAACAATTTAAATGCAGGGGACGAATTAGATATCCTAGTGTTGACTTCAAGGCGATCTGTTGTTGATTTGAGCTTAAATTAGTAAATTTTTCACTCATACAGAAACCGGATTTATTAAAAAATGCCGAGTTTATTGATTGATAAAACACTAAATTTACTTACCAAAATAGGTTCGAGCGTTAGGATTTCATTGCTTTAAATTATCTGATTTTTTGTCATAAATATTGGGGCGGTTCGATCGCACACCCGACATTTTTGAGACATATCAACTCAAACCCTTGTCAAGCCTAGCTTTTGGGCTGGCTTGTCACCAGCCGGCAAAATCAGCCTATTTACTTATTGACAATTGTTCATCTCTGGTAAATTGTCAGGGATATAACATAAAAGTTAAAAAATGTATCAAAAACAACAGAAAGTACCAAATGTTTTATGTACGGCCCTACAATAGAGAAACGAAACAAGAAAAGAGGCGCGATCGCTATGGATATGAATATGGATATGAATGAAAACTTAGATTGGGAAGAAGCATTTGAGTACAGAGCGGGCTTGACAGTGGAGTTGAAGTCGCAGCCAGGGGTTTTGCATACGATCGCTTACTATGAAGTGATGATGGTACCGCCCATCTGGTTAGAAAATGACCCGCGTCCCCGGTATCCTCACGAACTGCTAGTCGTTTCGCAGCAGCCAAGTGTGTCCAATAGTTGCCAAATTTCACAGTGTCCTGTTTTAGTCGCTTCCTAGGTTTTTCAGCGGGAAATATCGGCGATGGCTTTTAGCAAACAATCAAACCGATGCAGTAATTTTCGGATTGACATTGCTTTGCATTACGGTGTGCCGATCGACTTAAGATATAGATGGCGGCGACTGTGCGATCGACTCGAATCAATTTTCCCCTCAGAGTCTCAGCAGTAGATCTCGCATCATTCATATTAGCAGTCTGTCTAGCAATACCGTTATTTCGCGTGCAGCGAACAATACCCCAGCGCTTAGGTTCCAGCTTGTGCAATTGAAAGAAATCGCGCCGGTTGACAATCAAAACAGCCCGATTTTCAACGATCGCAAATGCGCTAATACATCCTCGATCGAATATTCTAGCGTTTCCTGCTTGTCGAACAGTCACGACATCGGGTTCAAAAGAACGCAGGTTATGCGCGACTTGTCGGGGAAAGTCTTCTCCTGCATAGATAGGCGCCATAGATTTATGAATTTAAAAAATGAATTGAGCGCGTGGGATCGCCCTCGATCACTTTTTACATTTATTATTTAGATTTATTATTAATAATTCTGACCTCTACCTGAAGCATAATTTTTCACAACTTGCACCGCACAGCCGGCGACGCGCAGTATATATAGTAATCCTAAATCATTTGTGAATTTCTTACTCCCT